>NZ_JBITRU010000053.1:0-35974 GCF_044540255.1 Streptomyces sp. NPDC086080 | reverse complement strand
CAGTACTCCACACAAGTCACGATGATCAACGGTGGCCGCACCCGTCCCCGCACCGGCCCCGACCAGCAAGATCACGATCTACAGCTGGAGTACTAAAGTGCGGAGACATGACGATCACCCGACACGCGGGAGCGCACAGGTGAACACCCCCGTCTCCGAGACTCTCCGGCGCCTGGAGGCGCAGATCAAGGCGCAGGACCTGGACAGACATACCGTCCTGGACCCTCAAGTTCTGGCAGACAGAACATCCCTTCCGGTGGACACGGTCCGTGCTCTCCTGCGAGGCGAGGAGGTGCCGGAGCAGGAGTTCAACGAGCGGGTCCTGGGGCGCATGAAGGCCTTCGTGGCGTACCACCTGGCCGCGACCGGGAAAACCGAGGCCCAGCTCATCGGGGAGGTCCAGGTAGCCCTCCACCCGATCTCCCGCCCTTGGGCCCGCAGCGTGATCCGCGGCGAGAAGGTGCCGAACTCGAAAACCCTTCATGAGCTGGCCGTTTACTTCGAACTGGACAGTCAGGAAACCTACTTCACGAGCCTCGCGGTCGACGCTCTGAACCGAGCGCTCCAGCGCGTCCTGCTTCGGTACGAGCCCCCCGAGCGCGACCCGATCGAAGCGCTCATGGACAGGTACGGGGTGAAGGCTGCCGACATGAGACTGCACGGTGCCTCTGGCGGCGTCTCCAGCAAGGAGCAGCTTGCCGTCCTTCTGGAGGGCGTCTTCAGATCAGTCATTCCTCCGAAAGGGGACCAGGGCTGATGAGCAGTAGGACCATGAAGGCGCTGCTCGCCGACTTAGGCAGGGACGTGGCGAAGCGCATACAGGTGCCGGCCGCCGCGGAGGTCGTGATGGAGGAGTTCTGCCGTGCGATGAGCAAGCGGAAGAACAAGCCGGTCGTCCTGCTTTTCAGGGAGTTCCCCTCCGAGGTGCCGGTCTCGGGTTTGCGCTTGGTCATGAGTGACCGGAGTCTGATCGTGATCGCCGCAGGGATGGCCCCGCAGGCACAGTTGGTCATCCTCGGGCACGAGCTGTACCACGAGGAGTTCGACCACTGCAGTCACGCCATGCCCGGTCTGAGCGCTGCGGCTCGAGCGGTCGCCCCCCACACCTCGAGTGACACGATCCGGCGGGCTGCGGAACTGGTGCTCGCATCGGAGCAGGTCCCCATGGACGCGATTCTCGCCGTCGCGGCCCGCTCCGAATCCGCGCACACCGACGAAGTGGACGCCGAGACCTTCGGGCTCTGGTTCGGCAGCGAGGTCCGCACCTGGGTGGCTGGACGGTACGCACGGCCCCGGGCCACCGCCGCCACCGTCGAGGGTCGTCTCACCCTGTCGCTGTCGCACCGGGGCGGACGCGTCCTCTGATGGCCGATCTCAACGTTCCCTACATCGTTCCCACCGTCGCGCTCGTCGTCGCGCTGGCGCTGAGAGGTCCGATGCTGTGGCGCGCCGGCCGCCGCGACCCCGACGTCCGGGCGACCGCCCTCCTCCTGTTGTGGGCCGCGGCCGTCCTCGTCGTGATCACGCCGGTCAACATTCACCGGCTGAACGTCTGGACCGGTGTACCGAACATCGCAGCCCCCTGGGCCTACAGCTTCCTCACCGCGTTCTGCGCCACCGGCCTGACCATGATCATGCGCTGGCGGGAACCGCCCTCCGAGCGACGCCGCCGCCGCATGATCGCCATCTACTGGATCTACGCAGGCATCATCGGCGCCCTGTGGGTCACGTTCTTCCTGGCCGACGTCCCCGAACCGCGCATCTACGACCTCGACACCTACTACGCGACCACGCCCTGGATGCGGGAGCACATCCTGCTGTACGTCGTCGCCCACGCGGTGTCGTGTGTGGTCTCGGCGAGCATGTTGTGGAAGTGGTACCCCGAGATCACCAAGGGCTGGATCAAGAGCAGTGTCGTCTGTCTGCAGGTCGGGTACGCCTCCGGCCTCGTCTTCGACGTTGCCAAGCTGGTCGCGGTCGGCGCCCGCTGGAGCGGGCACGACCTGGACGTGCTGAGCACGAAGGTGGCTCCGCCCTTCGCCCTTCTCGAGGCCTTCCTCGTCGCGCTCGGCTTCATCATCCCGCAGGCCGGCCCCGCCTTGAGGACCCGCATCCGCAACGGCCGCGACTACCGGCACCTGCGTGCCCTGTGGCGGACCGTCCGGGTCACCAACGCGGCGGCAGCCACCGCCCGCTTCGGCGTGCTCACACCCCTGAGCCTGAAGCTGATGCAGCGCGAACAGCGCATCCATGATGCCCTGCGCGTTCTCGCCCCCTACTTCGATCACACCGCCTACCAGCGGCACTACGCAGAAGCCGCCGCCGAACACCGCGACGACCTGGCCCGCGGACTCGCCGGCGCTGTCGCCATCCACAAAGCAGTCGACGCCTACACCGCCCACGCACCGCTCAGCACACACGACCAGCCCGCGCTGATCGGCCCCGAGGTCACCGAGCACTTGGACGCCATCGGCAAGGCCCTGCACCGCCCCCGTCTCCTCGACCGCGTACGCCAGCGGGCGACCAGCACAGAGAGCGTGACCGTTCATGTCTGACAGAGCCACCACCGGCCGGCCCACCGCCGTCGTCATCGGCGCCAGCGCCTCGGGACTCCTGGCCGCGGCCGCACTCGTCGAGTTCGCCGACGTCACCGTGCTCGAGCGCGACTGTCTGCCCGACGGCCCCGAGCCGCGCCGCGGAATACCCCAGGCCCATCACGCCCACCTGGTATGGACGGGAGGGGTGAAGGCCTTCGAGGAGCTGCTGCCCGGCGTGATCGAGGAGACCGTTGCCCGTGGGGCGCGCCTCGTGCGCATCATGGGCGACATGGTCTCCCGCGCCCCCAACGAGGTGTGGTTCCGGCGCTTCGAGAACGTCCCCCACCGCAACCTGGTGTGCTCCCGCTTCCTCCTCGATCACGTCCTGAGCACCCACGTCCTCGACGATCCGCGCATCACACTCCGCGAAAAGACCACGGCGCTCGGCCTGGAGGGCTCGTCGACGGCTGTCACGGGCGTCCGCGTGCAGACCGGCGACACCGCTGAGACCCTGAGCGCCGACCTGATCGTCGACGCTTCCGGCCGCGGCACCAGCGCACCCCAGTGGCTCCGGACCCTGGGTCTGTCCGAGGTCGAAACCCGTGAAGTCAACGCCGGCGTCGCCTACGCCACCCGCCTCTACAAGGCGCCCGGCAGCACCGCCGGGATCGGCTTCCCACTTGTCAACGTGCAGGCCAACCCCGCCAACCCGCCCGGCCGGGGCGGGATTATCCTGCCGATCGAGGGCGACCGCTGGATCGTCACCCTGTGCGGCACCCGCGGCGGCGAGCCCACCGCCGACAACGAGGCCTTCATCGACTTCGCCCTCAACCTCGGCGCCCCCGTCATCGGAGAACTGCTCAAGAACGCGGAACCGATCGGTGATGTCAGGACCTCGCGCAGCACGGCCAACACCCGCCGCTACTACGAGAAAATGAACCGCTGGCCCGAAGGGTTCGTCGCCCTCGGCGACGCCATCGCCGGCTACAACCCCGTCTACGGCCACGGCCTGTCCGTCGCCGCCCAGTGCGCACTCGCCGTCCGAGACGTGCTGCGCTCCCGCCCCCTCACCGCACCCGGCACCGCCCAGCGCATACAGCGCGCGGCAGCCCGTCCCGTCGGCGCCGCATGGGACCTGGCGGTCGGTCAGGATGCCCTCTACCCTGGCGCCTCCGACACCCCGCCCACCGCCGTGGAAAAGCTCCTCGCCCGCTACGTCGACCGCTGCGTAGAGACCGGCGCCGCCAACCCCCGCGCCCTCAGCGCCCTCCTCGATGTCATGAGCCTGCTCGAGCCCCCGACCCGCCTGTTCTCCCCCGACATGCTCCGGCCCATGCTGCTCGGCCCGAAGAAGAAACTCCTGCCTGGCGCCCCGCTCCGAGAACAGGAACGCAAGGCGGCACTGATCTGACCAAGATCGTTTTTGCACAATTGTGCAACTCCTCCGAACCTGGTGCGGCTCGGGTTCAACGCCGTTTGGACCTGGCCGCCGGACAAGAGCGCGCCCTCAGCCAGGGTTGACGCGGCGGCGTTCAGAGCCGGCCTTCCCCGCACCGTGCGTCAGGACATTCGCTGAGGAGATGACCTTTCGGCTGAACGCCGAACGATTCCACCGTGTCGTTCTCGGGCTGCTGGTCGTCAGTTCCCGTTCAGTGGTCCTGCGAGTGGCCACCGCGTATCCGCGGAGGGGTGGCGCCGAGGAAGTCGGACTGCGCGCCCCACCCTGGCCAGCGGCATCATGAGCTTCCGGCGCTCGCCGCACCATCCCCGGCGAGGTCGAGCCGGGGATGGTGCGGTGCTGCATCATGGCCTTCCTCTTGCAGTTCGGATGCCAGGAGGAATCCGAGGTGGGTGCGGTTGCGCGCGCCCAGTTGGACCATGAGCTTCGCGTGTGCTGCCGACAGGACCGTTCACTGATGCCCAGACGGCGGGCTATCGCGACGTCGGGCCTTGACCCTTGATCCTGGACACACGAGACACTGGATCCTGAGGATCTCCCGGAACCCGTCGCGACCGCGTCACGGTGCCGCCACACTCGCGCCCATGAGCGACGACAGCGCCAAGAGCCTCGACGGAGCCGTCGGCACCCACGTCAACGCCATCACCTACGAAGTGATGGACTGGGCGACGGAGGCACTGCCAGCGCACGTACCGGCGGACGACCTGAAGAAGCTGAAGCTGGCCGCGGGCGAGCATCTCGCGGCGATGCTGGCGACCGCCTACGAGGCGGTCGAAGTGCGGCTTGGGACTGGTAAGCCCACATATTCAGGTGTCGCGTATTTCGCGGCCGAGTCCCAACGAGGCTCGCGCTGAGTGACCAGCGCGAGCCCGGCGGAGGTCGATTGCTGAGGGCTGCCGCTGTCTGGCGTGGACGTCGTGCGAGAGCGTCTGACCATGCCAGAGGGAACCGAAGCAGCTCTTGCTGTCAGGGGAAGTCCGGGCACTCCTCGGCAAAGCCGTGCGAGACGGGCTGCCAAGCGCCGTGATCTTTACGCACACTCAGCCGGTCCGCCTCCTCCGCGGTGTCGATCAGCTGAGCGGTGGTCAAGGGGACAGCAGCAGCGAAGAGCCGCCCGAGGTGGCGGCAGTGCAGCACCGGGCGGACTTCCTGCGAGTAAGGCTCATCGGCGACCGCGAAGAGATCGGGCAGAGTCCAGCCCAGCGGACCGGCTATGGCACATAGCTGCTGCCGCCGGTGTGGGCTCGGCTCCCAGCGCCAAACCATCCCGTGCAGCGTGCTGAGGGACAGTCCCATGAACGGCAGTTCGTGAATGCCGAAACCACGATTGCGGATCAACCCGCCGAGCACGGCGGCGAACCTGGTCTCGGCGGGGCGTCGGAACGGCCAGGCGGGCTGTACGAAGGCTCCTGGAGCGTCCACGCGGGGCAACGAACGAACGAAGATCTCCAGCGCGGCCAGTTGCGAGTGGTCGCAGTGACTGACGCGGTAGACGAACTGCCTCATGACCTTGGCGTCGCGCCTCGGGGGAAGAAGGTCCGCCGGCACCGGGTGGCCCGCAATGACAAAAAGGTCGGCGGTCGGGATGTCGAGTTCGGAAGCAAGTTCGGTGAGTCGCTGCGGGGCGGTGTCGGTTCCGTGCACGGTGAGGCTGCTCAGGATGATGGTCCGTTCCATGCGAGGAAGGTAGCGGGGTGGGCTGACCTCAGCCGCAGGGACGACCCGCTGTCGTAGGTGCCGCTCTGTCGGCGGCCACGCAGAGAAGGAGGCCCGAGCCGGTTCACTCGACCGCAGTGCTGACGCAGCCGACCCGGTGTCGTTGTCGCGCATCGTGTCGTTGGCGTCGTTCGTCAGGGAGGGGGCAGCCCGCGTGAAAGGGCTCGTGAACGCGCTGCCCTTCAACTCGTGACGGCCTGGCTCCGACTCGGTGGCGCACCGCTCCCAGGTGTTCCCGCACATGTCGAACACGCCGTACGGGCTCACCGACGCGGTGCTGTGCTCGGACGGCCCGGTGACGTCGCTGGTCGAGTTGACGCTCACGGCCGAGCACCGGCGCGGGCACGGGGCGATGTACGACGCGGTCAACCACGGCTGACTGGAGCCGCGCCGGCTGCGCAGGCTGCTTGCCTCCACGCCGCTGCCACGTGCCGCCGACGGGCGGATCGTGCTCGCGGTGGATGTGAGCAACTGGCTGCGGCCCGATGCACCGACCAGCCCGGAGCTGCTGTTCTGCCACGTCTACGGGCGGGGCCGCAGCGCGGATCAGTTCATTCCCGGCTGACCCTACTCCTTCGTCGCCGCGCTGGAGACGGGGCGCACGTCCTGGACAGCCGTGCTGGACGCGATTCGGCTGGGGCCGGCCGACGACGCCACCGCGGTAACCGCCGCCCAGCTGCGCGAGTGGTCACCCGGCTGGTGCACGCAGGGCAGCGGCGGCCGGGCAATGCACCCGGTCCAGCCCAGGACTCCATGGCAGGGCGAGGCCGGCAGTGACGGCGTCGAAGTCCTGGCGGAGGAGTACGCGGGTGGCCAGGTCCAGCCGACAGGCGAGGTAGAGCCAGCCCTCGGTGCGGTGGGCAGGGAGGTGATGTCGCCGGGGGCAGCGGCAACAGCCGTACTCCCTCCCGTGTGGACACCGCCGCCCGGCCGCATGCCCGCCACGGCCTGGTGACGCTGTCTCGCCGTCTGCTTCCCGTCCCGGGACAGGGGCGCCCCAGCAGGCCAGGAACGTGTCTGTCCCGACATGACTGAAGCAGGCGGGACCAGGTTGTGGAGGGGTTGTGAACTGCGCAAACTCCTCTCACCGGCCCCGCGGTTCACCTCCGACGGTGAGCGCACGTCGGTTCCTGTGGCCGCTCTGGCCCCTCCCCCATCCCTTGGAAGGGACTTCCGCATGACTCTTGTACGCCTCCTCCTGCCCTCCTTCGTGACAGCCGCAGTGACCGTGCTCGGCGCGGCTCCCGTCACTCCCGTCTCCGCCACCCCGGCTCCCCTCGCCCACGCGGCGGCCGCAGAGACGTACCGCAACGTGCACACGGGGCTGTGCATGGACGACAGCGACGGCGGCGGACTGCGCGGCTGGCAGTGCAACGGGCTCAACCACCAGAAGTGGGTGGTCACCCGGCACGCGGACGGCGCCCGGCAGCTCTCGAACATGTCCACGGGCAGGTGTCTGGACGACAGCCCTGCCGGCCTGCGCACCTGGCCGTGCAACGGACTCGATTACCAGAAGTGGACGGTCGAGCGGCTCACCCAGAGCCGCATCGCGTTCAGGAACGTGAAGACCGGAGCGTGCGTCGCCGACCCGGGCGAGAACAAGCGCCTGGTCGCCTTGCCGTGCGTGACCAACTCGGCGAACCAGCAGTGGCAGTAGGGCGCCCGATCCGGACCCGTCGCCTGGCAACCCCACCCCGAACACCTCAAGCACCTCGAACACCTCGAACACCTCGAACACCTCGAACAAGGAGAACAGCTGTGTCCCTCCGCTCCAGCAAACTGCGCAGGATTCTTCCCGCCCTCGCCCTCACCTGCCTGACGGCCCCGGCTCTCGTCCTCCCCGCCCACGCCACGACCACGGCAACCACGACCGCCACGACCGGGACGACCGCGGGCATCTTCCGGGCCGCCGCCTCCTTCCCCACCTGGGGGACGCGGTGGGTCGTGCACGCCACGCCGGACATCAACTCGCCCTCCGTCGGCACGATCAACCAGAACTCCGCGGGCCAGGACCGCATCACCGCCGACTACCAGGTCGACACCGGCCGCCGGGTGTGCGAGGGCAGCGCCTGCTCCACCTTCATGGCCCACATCACCGCACCCGTCACCGGCTTCCTGACCGTCGTCGCCGTGGACATCCCACAGGACCGGCTCCCCGGTGTACCCGTTCAGGACGCTCCTCCCGGCGGTGGCGCCCCGACCGGCTCGCGGCAACGGACGTTGGAGCGTGCCGCGACCTGGCTCACCGCCAACGGCGGTCGTCCCGTCCCGTACAGCCAGTCCGCACGCTGGCGGGACGGCTACCGGCAGGACTGCTCCGGCTATGCCTCCATGGCACTCGGTCTGCCGACCCCCGGCACCAACACCGTGGGGCTGGCCACCAACCGGAAACTCACCCGCCCCATCGCGATGGGCGAACTCCAGCCCGGTGACCTCGTCATCGACGCCCTCGGCAACAGCAACACCCGGCACGTCGTCATCTTCGAACGGTGGAACAACGCGGCCCACACCTCCTACACGGCCTACGAGCAGCGCGGCGGCCCCGGCACCACGCACCGGACGCTGACCTACGGCCTGAAGGCGGGCAGCGAGTACCGGGCTTACCGGCCCGTCCAGTACGGCGACTGACCCGTTCACCAGGTGTGCGCTCAGCCCTCCTCGGGCTGAGCGCACAGCGGCCCACCGTCGGCCGGCCGCTGATGGCTTATGCGTCCATCCGGGTGAACTGTGAGGCCGGTGAATCGACTCTGCAACCCGTCAGTACCTCATGCCGTTGCCACCCCATATGTCGAGTAAATACAGTCCTGACCTGCTGGGGCAGCACGTCCCAGACCATGAAGCAGCCAACGGGACACCGTTGCCGAACCTCGGGAGACGTCCGCTATGACAGACAGCGGACAGCGTGACCGCCTGGCCGCGCAACGACAGCTCGGCGCGGCACTGCGTGCTCTGCAGCACCGGTCGGGGCGCACGCTGCGGGAGCTGGAGAAACAGGTTCCCGTCAGCGATTCGTCACTGTCCCGCTACTTCCGCGGTGACGCCGTCGTGCCCTGGGCCGTGGTCGTCGAGATCTGCCGGGCGCTGGACGGCGAACCGAGCGAGTTCCGTGCCCTGTGGGAGCTGGCTTCCCGGATGTCGCCTGAGCACCTCGACGACACTCCAGCGCCCCCGCCCCCGCCGCCGCCCGCGCCCGCGCCCGCGCCGGAGGACGGTCCGCGCTCTGCCGCTCCGGTCCCCGTCCGGCGGCGCCTGTCGCTGCCGACCGGCCGGTCCCGGCCTCGGCTCAAGGGCATCGCCGTAGTGATCGGCGCCGCGGTAGCCGGTGCTGGTCTGGCTGTGTACGGGATGCAGTTCGCCGCCGAGTCCATGGGCGGGAACGCGAGCAAGGCCTCGGCGGCGGGAGGGGCACCGCGAAGCGCGGCAGACCAGCGGCGACCTGTCTTCCACGAGGCGGAGAAGGCGCGGATCAACCAGGTGACCATCCGCGATGCCGTCGGGGCACGGAGCGGCAAGGCCATCGCCCGCATGGACTACCGCGACAGCTTCGTCGAGTTCACCGTCGTCGCGCCGTCCGCGGGCCCCCGGGCCATGCGGGTGCGGTTCAGCAACGGCTCGCAGGACGACGCCAACGGCCCGTCATGCGCTTCGCACAGCCTGTCGGTCAACGGAGTCGTCGCGAACCCCGTCCACTACCAGTACACCGGCTGGGAGAACTGGCGGAAGACCGAACCGGTGACGGTCGTCCTCCGCGAGGGCCGTAACACGATTCGTTTCTCCAGGGGTGACCTCTTCACCGAGTTGGACGGCATCGAGCTGGCGTAGACCCGGCTTCATCATGCACAGCCCGCACGCCTTCGATCACCCATGCCCTGAACTCTCAGGAGGGCACATGCCCGTTCAGCACATGATCCGCCGGTGGGGGAGAACACTCGCTCTTCTGACGGCCGCCTTCTGCCTCGTCACGGGACATCCCGCGACCGCCGTGAACGGCTCACCGCAGATCGTGATCGACCATGACTTTCCCGACCCGGACATCGTCAGGGCCGACGGCGTCTATCACGCCTACGCCACCACCAACGGCCGCCGCCATGTCCAGCACGCCACTTCACGCGACCTGCGACGCTGGACCCTTGACGACGGTGACGTGTTGCCCGCCCTCGGCGCGTGGGCCGTCGCCCGGCCCGATCTCGTATGGGCACCGGAGGTCTTCGACCATGGCAACGGCTTCACGATGCAGTACACCGCCCGCGACCGGGCGAGCGACCGGCAGTGCATCGGTGTGGCACGGTCGGCCTCGCCGGACGGCCCCTTCCGCCCGGTCGGCGACACTCCGCTGATCTGCCCGGCACAAGCGGGCGGCACCATCGACGCCTCGACCTACACCGAGGGCGGGCGACGCTACATCCTGTGGAAGAACGACGGCAACTGCTGTCACCCCCGCAAGGACACCTGGCTGCACCTCCAGCCCACCTCGTGGGACGGCACCCACGTCACCGGGGATCCGGTCCGGCTGATCCGCCAGGACCAGCCCTGGGAGGGCCACCTCGTGGAGGCCCCTACGCTGATCAAGCGCGCCGGGCACTACATCCTCTTCTACTCCGCGAACGCCTACGACGGCAGCGCGTACGCAACCGGCTATGCCGTGTCCCCGAGTCCGACCGGCCCCTACACCAAGGCGCCCCGCCCCCTGATGACGACGGAGAGCTTCTCCGGCGCCGTGCAGGGCCCGGGAGGACAGGACGTGGTCACGGGCTCTGACGGACACGACCACATCGTCTTCCACGGCTGGAACAGCAGAGGCCGGGTCATGCATCTGGCAGACCTGGGCTGGGCCAACGGCTACCCGGTGGTACGCGGAAGCAAAGTGATCTACCAGGCGGAAAACGCCCACGTGCACAACGCAACCGTCCGCGATGCTCCCGAAGCGTCCGACGGCAGGGCGGTCGGGCATATCGACCACCCCGACAGCCGCGTCGAGTTCCGGGTGTTCGCCGCCTCTGCGGGTACCCACACTCTCTCCGTACGCTTCGCGAACGGCTCACTGGACACCGCAGGTTCCCCGGCCCCGGCGCATCACCGCCTGGTCGTCAACGGAACCGATGCCGGCACCGTCCACTACCCACACACCTCTTGGGGCAACTGGCGGACGGCCGTCAGGACCATCACGCTGAAGACCGGCTGGAACAGCATCACCCTGTCCAGAGGCACCCTCTTCGCCGAACTGGATTTCATCGAAGTCGGCTGACGAGTCCGGCGAGATCATCGCCGGCGAGGAATCCACCGCACCGGCCATCAACGAGCTGCCGATCACACTCATCAGCGACAACGGTCGAGGCCTCGCGCAACCGGCCGGACCGCGCCGACGAGCTCGACGCCGGGGCGCACTACATCGTCGTCGGCGGCCACCGCCGCATCGAGGCCGCTCGCCCGGATTCCCCCGGCCCAGGCAAGCGTCTGACCAGCCGCCCCCGGTGCTACCGACGAATGCCCTGAACCGTGTCATCCCGTGGACGTCCTCGACCGTCTCCCTGCCGAAGGCCCACATGTGCGGGGGTGGGGGACGCCGTCGTCCTCGGACCTGTTGTCAGTGGCCTGCGACATGATGCGGCAGATATGACGGCCCGTCCGACAACTGACCCCGAGGCCGTCGAGGCGACGAAGGGAGAGGCGCCGTGCGCAGGCCGGTTACGGGCAAGGTGTACGTCCACTACGGTCAGATCTACGTCGAGAGTGATCCGGACAGCTCGACCCCGGACCTCTCCGAGGTGTTCGCAGGCCAGAGCGGAGGACTGTGCGGGGCAGCGGTCCCGGGTTCGCTCTGGCTGCACACCGGGCTGTACACGGGCAACGTCGGCTTCGCCGTGGAGGTCCACGACGAAGCCCCTCCGCTGGACCCGGTCTGGGAGGACGTGGTGGAGGTGTCCTTCCACCCGCTGTCGGAACGCACCAGCCTGGTGCAGTGGGCAGGCGAGGCCGCGTGGGACCTGGATCTCGCCCGGACCGACTACCGAGTGCGGTACTGCGCCCGGGGGATGGACGACGGATACGAACGCGACACCAGAATCGCCAAGGAGCCACAGGCGGACAGCTACCTCCTGCAGTTCTGGCCCGCGCCGCCCCGCCCGGACCGCGTGATCCGCCAGACCTCGCAGAACGCCGCGTACTGGCACCGCCACGCGCGCGACCTTCCACCGCCGCCCACACCCAAGCAGTGCGCCGAGACCGAACTCGCGGCCCGTCAGGCGAAGGAACGGGCCGCAGAGGAGCGGCGACTGCACTACGAAAGGTGGGTGTGGGGCGGACGGTCGCCGAGCGAGGGGCTGCGCGGTGCCCGCGGGAGCAACGTCCTCGGCCTGCTCCACTTTGACAGTGACCTGGTGCACGCCCTCGACGCCGCGGGTCCCGACGTCCAGCGTGCGGTGGCGTTGCTGGCCGCCCGGCGGGCCTGCGAGGCAGCGGGCCTGACCGGCTTGCCGTGGGTCGCCGAGGCGCTCACCGCGTTGACACAGAGGCGTCCGCTGCCGCCACCGTTCGACGACCCGTCCCTGATGTGGGCGACCCTGCGCTCCGACCCGCGCGTGCCGGACCGGTCGGTGCTCGAGGCGATACCTCCGGAGCGACCGCCGTACCAGCCGCCGACCCCTGCGGCGGAGGCGACAGCCGGGTGGACGTGCGTCCCGGCCACGAACTCCGGGAACGAAGCACCAGGGCGGCCGGGCCTCGGCCGGGCACTGGACAAGTTCGTACCGACAGCGCCCGCCGACCGGGGCGCGACACCGGCCGCAGGCGTGGGACACGGCACCGTCGTGGTGGTGCGTCCCTCCGTCACCTCACGCGAGCCCCATCAGATCTCACAGCCGCACTTCGCCCTTCCCGCCGTACTCGCCGCAGCCGAACCCGCCCCGCTCAAAGCGGCACTGGACGCGGTGTGGCACGCGGTGAACACATACGGCGAGCACTACCCGGAGCTGCTGGAGGAGATCGGGTCGGCGTGCGCCGAGAAGGCCACGCTCCCCTGACGAACCCTGTGCCGGGCCCTGTCCGCCGGCGGCCGCTCACACCGCAACGCCGAAGGGAAGCCGCTGGGGCCGAGTGCTTCGGATGGCCGGTCCGAGCATGCGTGCAGACGCCATGGGCTGCAGCGTCAAGAACGATTGTCCGGCACAGTGCCGTATCGGCTCGGATCCGGTTGTCCCGCGGCTCCCGTGTCCGGGATCATCCGCCGAGGGCGATCGGAGCGAGGTCGGCCGACATGTGGCGCACGGCCAGCGTTACGGCCTCGGACGCCGTGGCGAACCGGCCGAGGTCCGCGCCGGTAGCGTTCCTGCCCACACCGTACGTACCGTCGCTGTGCGCGGCCAGCCAAGGACCGACGACGGTGAGGCGCGGACGGGTCGTGGTGGAGAAGCGCAGCGCCCAGTGGCTCGTGAACGGGTAGAGGGCGCGCAGTGTTGGCTGGGCATAGGCCGACTCGATCAGGGACTGATGCGTCTTCGCCCAGGGGTACTCCAGTTCGTCCGCCTCCTGGCGTTTGCCCTGCCACTCCGACTCCGTCAGGAGTACGGGGTCGCGGTCGGGCACCTCGAACCGGCCGGTCGGATGCGCGAAGGGCGCCGCCCGGTGGATGTCGTCCAGGGCCACCCCGTCGTGCCACGCGCGGGCGGCTCGGGCGACCTCCGCCAGGTCGTTCGTGCAGCCGTCGACGAGGGGCATGTTCTGGAACGAGTCCGTGCCCCAGATCGACCACAGTCGTTCGTGCCGCCGAGCGCTGATCTCCAGCCACCCGCGGTGCGGCAAAGTGCTCATGACGGTCGCGTGGAGCAGCGGAGCGGAGTCCGAAGGCGCGACGGAGACGGTCTCGAGGCAGCCTGCTCCTTCGGACCGGAGCGCGACGGCGAGACTGCCGTGGGCGGCGATGTCGGGATACAGGACTGCGGGATCGGGAGGTGTGGGCACGGCTCCCGATTGTGCCCGAACTACCGTTCCTCGTCAGTGAGCACGAGCGAGTCCTGGACCCGACTGGACCCGAACCTGGTCGACCGGCGCATCCCGAACGGTTGTGGATACGCTGGTCACCCGCGTTCGCGCCGTGTCCGGCGACACGGATCGTGTCCGTGGGCCGGGGATGCGGGGGCGGGTTTCCTCACGCGGTATCGCCACCGCATCTGCCGAGTCGTCGGGCTCCGGGCGGCCGTCAGTCCTGCGGACCGGCCCCGGACGTGGACAGCCACGACAGCCTGGTTCGTCCGCGGCCTCCGCCGACTCGGCCTGAGCAGGGCGGAGGGACGGCGGCACTGCTTCTCAGGGGGATGCCCCCCTGTTCCGCGCTGCGGATTTCCCCACCCGCGAATCGGCGGGCAGCCAGAGTGACGTCCCCGCGGCGCACGCCTAGCGTTGTGGCGCATGTCACCCTCCCTCATCGCCTCGGGCGTGGGCAGACGCGCCGGTGTGGCAGTCCTGTTGGCGGCCCTCGTCGTGCCCGTCGCTCCGGTCGCCGCGCAGCCGCAGCCGCCCGCTGCCCGGCAGTACGCCGCCTGCGGACCGCACGGCGCCTTACGTCAGGCGCTGCACACGCTCACCGGCCGCGACCGGATCACCGGTGCCGCGGTCCTGGTCACCGATGCCACCGCGGGCGCGTCCTGCGGGAGTTGGACCGGGGCCGCGGGGACGGCCGATCTCCGCACGGGCCGCCCGATGAACGCGACCGACCGGTTGCGCGCGGGCAGCATCACGAAGACGTTCACCGCGACGGTCGTGCTCCAGCTCGCCGCCGAACACCGGATCGCGCTCGACGCTCCCGTCGACCGCTACCTGCCCGGTCTGATCCGGCGCAACGGCTACGACGGGCGGCGGATCACGGTACGGCAGCTGCTGCGGCACACCAGCGGGCTGCCCGACTACCTCGACGCCCCCGAGTGGCAGGACGCCGAACGCAACCGGTACCGCCACGTCGAACCCGGCGAGCTCGTCGCCGGCGCCCTCGCCCTGCCGCGTCCGCGCGGCGAGTGGCACTACGCCACCACCAACTACCTCCTCGCGGGCCTGATCATCCGCGAGGTCACCGGCCGCCCTCCGGAGGCGGAGATCACCCGCCGTGTGATCCGGCCCCTCGGGTTGCGCGACACGTACTGGCCCGGGGACGACACGCGCATCCACGGGCCGCACTCGCGCAGTTACTACACCCGCGAGGACGGCCGCCCCGCCGACGGCACCGCCTGGAACATGACCTTCGGCGGGGTCGGCGGCGCCCTGGTCTCCACACCCACGGACCTGACCCGGTTCATCACCGCGCTGCTCGGCGGCCGTCTGCTGCCCGCCGGCCAACTGGCCGAGATGCGGCGGACGGTGGCCGCCGACCCCGACCGGCTGTGGCCCGGCGCCCGCTACGGGCTCGGCCTGATCGCCTCCCCGCTGCGCTGCGGCGGCTCGTGGTGGGGGCACGCGGGGACCGTGCCGGGAGGCCACCGGGCACTGACGGCCGTGGGCCCCGGCGGGCGGAGCGTCGCCGTCGCACTCAACCAGGTACCGGCCACACTGCGGGCCGAACAGGACTTCCTCGACCTGGTCCAGACCGCCTTCTGCGAGGACCGGCCTTCCGGAGGAACAGAACCTGCGAAAGGGGAACACCAGTGATCCGCTCAGCCGTCCGTTCGCCGCGGGACGCTTCGGGAACGGCGAGGAAGGCCGCCCTGGGCCTGGCCGCGACCGCTCTCGCCCTCACCACGCTGCCCGCCGCGGCCCTCCCGGCCCAGGCGGCCTCCGACCCCCTCGCCCGCTACCACCACCAGCGCCTCGACTGGAAGAGCTGCGTACTCGGCCCGGACGACACGGCCGGCAAGGAGCTGGAGCAGGCGGGCGCCCGGTGTGCCGACGTGACCGTGCCTCTGGACTACGACGAACCCGACGGCCGTACGATCACCGTCGCGATCTCCCGGATCCGCGCCACCGACACCGCCGGCCGCGTGGGCCCGCTGCTGCTCAACGGCGGCGGCCCCGGCGGACAGACCCTCGGTGACCCGCCGTGGGTGCGCCAGGCGATGAGGGAAGTCGGCGCACGCTACGACGTGGTGGGTGTGGACCCCCGCTTCGTCGGCCGCAGCACCCCGCTGGACTGCCACTGGCCGACCGGCTCCGCGTTCCGCGGAGCGGGCTTCGACCGCGCCGGCTTCGACCGTGTGTCGGCGTTCTCCGAGGACCTCGCCCACCGGTGCCGGCAGCGCGCCGGTGACGTGCTGCCGTACGTCACCACCCGCAACACCGCCCGCGACCTGGACGTCGTCCGCGCCGCGCTCGGTGAGCGGCGGATCTCCTACCTGGGGTACTCGTACGGCAGTTACCTGGGCGAGGTGTACGCCACGATGTTCCCCGGCCGCACCGACCGGGTCGTGCTGGACGGTGTCGTGGACCCGGGGCGCTACGGTCCCCGGCTGCTGCTGGGCACCGAGAAGGCCAACCGCCGTGCGCTGGAGCGCTGGGCCTCGTGGGCCGCCGCCCGTGACACGACCTACGGCCTGGGCCGTACCCGTGGGGCGGTGCTGGCGACTGTGGACCGCGTCCAGACCGCCGCCGCCCGCACACCACTGCGGCTCGGCGACCACCGGGTGGACGAACACGTCGCTCCCCTCGTGGTGTTCACCGGTCTCTCCCAGGACAACGACACCGCCCACGGCGACTTCGCGCAGGGGGTGCGGGACATGCTGCGCGCGGCGGAGGGACACCGGGTCGTCGTCCCGTCCCCGTGGCTCGCCGAGGTTCTCGGGTTCACGCTGACCGGGGCCGACTCCCCCTACGGCAGCGTCCAGACCGCGATCCTGTGCGGGGACGTCGCCGCCCCGCGGGACCCGGAGGTCTACTGGCGCGATGTCCGGCGCGCACGCGTGCGGGACGCCTTGTTCGGCCCCGTCACGCACAACCTCACCCCCTGCGCCTTCTGGGACCCGCCCCGGGAGCGGCCGACCACCATCAGGGACGACCTGCCGGCCCTGCTCGTCAACGCCACCGGAGACCCGCGCACCACCTACGACGGCGCCACAGCGGTGCGCCGGATGTGGCCCTCCTCCCGTCTGATCACCCTGCGCGGCGCCGATCAGCACGCGGTGTACGGCGTCCACGGCACCCCGTGCGTCGACATCACGGTCAACGCCTACCTCGCCACCGGCCGCCTCCCGGCACGGGACGTCACCTGCGGGGCGCACCCGGTGGGCGCCCCAGGTGGCGAGTGACGGCGTGACGGCGTGGCGGCGGAGTCGGGGTGCCGGGGGGCCGGAGGGTGCCGGCTTACGGGCGCGGCTTCACGAGCGGACCAAGCGCGTGCACGCGTCCCGCACCGCACACAGCAGACGTCCCGCGATGCCGCGCGAGGCTGCCGCTCTGCGTGCTCCGGCAAAGTAATCCGCGCTGCTCAATTGCCCGTTGACCCACCGGTTGGCGGTGTCCGTGTCCTTTTGGGTCATGGTGAGTGTGTGCTTGCTGGGACTCATGCCTGCCCCCGAGTAGGTCGGAATGCTTCGCGTAACCGTTCTACACAAGGAAGGTGTAACCGTGTGCGCACATCCACAAACTGACCGTGTTCGCGGTGCGTCATGAGGAGGCACTTTCGGGGTCGTTCACCGAAGGTGTGTTCTGACTCGGCACATTGGCTCCCGGCTGGGCTCCGGGCTTTCTCAACTCCTTCACGACGCCGATCAGGTTCACGACCGACTTGAGGCGCTTGTCCTCCCGGAAGGCCGCGGGAACATGTCCCGGCTTGAGCGCCTGGATCATGAGGAGACCCTGCCGCTTCGAGCCGGCCCGCACGGGAATGAAAAGGGCGCTACGACAATCGTCGGCCATGTAGATGCGTTCGCGGTCGGGGTCCTTCCGAATGTCCGGGACCAGACGCCCGGAACCGGAGAGGGCAGCTTCCACGAGAAAGCTTCCCTTTTCCGCACCTCGCTCGAACTTGTCCTGGAAGTGATGGTGGGACGCGCGCTCGTTGGCGTATTCGAGATGGAGTTCGGTGTTGTCCGCGGACAGCCAGTACAGGCCGCTTGCCGCGTTGGCGTGCACCAGTTCACCTGCGGTTTCCACGAGCCGGTTCAGGAGGGTCCGGCGCCTCTCCTCGAACTCCGCGGGGTCGACGAGCATTTTCCCCACCAGGAACGAAAGCGGCTCGAGAGCGGCTTCGAGAACCACTGACCTGTCGACTTCGATCTTCTTCTGGCCGGTGTTCAGGGTGAAGAAGGACGCCGTGAAGGCGCACACCACGCAGGTGACGATGTAGTAAAGACCCAGACTGTTCGCCGCGAAGGCCGGGACCGTGGGAAGTCCGACGGATACAGCAGTGAGGGCGGCCACCCCCCAGGGCTTGATTTTTCTGGGGCCCAGCAATTTGTTCAGCACCAGTGCAGATACCCCTTCGTGGATAATGTCGCCGTGATGTCACTGGTGACGGCATCGCGTTATGTCCGGTTCCTGAACGGATGAGAAATTGCTCCGACGGATGAACAAGGAGCGATGAAGCACAGGTGGCGCACTGCGTGGGGAGAACGCGCCCCCCGGGTGCTCTTGTGCCGGGCTTGTACTGGGCTCGTGCTGCGCGGCCCCAGCGCCGGCCGCGACACGACACGCCACGCCACGCCACGCGGGGAGAGGGTGCGGTGTCAGCCGTGCCGGCCCGGCCCGTGGTGAAGGGGAAGCTTCCGCGCCAGCAAGTGGGCGTCGAGGAAGCCCCGCTCGGAGGCCGGGTCGTGGAGCAGCCGGGCGAACGTGACGAGCCCGGCCCCGGCCAACAGCTCGGCAAACCGGTCCGCCGGCCAGCTGTAGGCGGGCGTCACCTTGTGGTCGAAGCGGACCGGCTCGGGCGCGTCGGTCGCGAAGAACGAGACCAGGAGCAGGCCCCCTGGTGTGAGGACACGCGCCTGCTCGGCGAGCAGCGCGGGTAGTTCCCCAGGAGGGGTGTGGATCATCGAGTAGTGGGCCAGCACTCCGCCGAGCGCGCCGTCCTCTATGGGGAGTGCCTCCATCCGTGCCTCGTCGAATCGCAGCGCAGGATGGGCCCACCGGGCGTGGTCGACCATGGCTGGGGAGAGGTCGAGCCCGAAGGCGTCCAGCCCCAGGTCGTGCAGCATGGCTGTCAGATGTCCGGGCCCGCAGCCGACGTCGGCCACCCGCGGTTTCCCCGCCCTCCGCACCAGCTCGGCGAAGGTGGCGATCATGTTCCGCGAGAACGGCTGCGTCTCCAACCCATTGGCGAACAGCGACGCATACAGCTCGACGACCCCGTCGTAGGCCGCCCTGGTCTCGTCCTGATGCTCCGCCACGGGAGGAAGTTAGCACCCCCGTTCGCCGCTGCTTCTCCAACGATCCCGCGCCCGATCCCGCGCCCGATCCCGCGCCGTCGCACCGGGGCCCGGTCGGCGTGGCGTCCGGGCCCCCCACGGGACGGGAATGTCAGCGTTTCATGAGGGCGAAGACGCCCCAGCCGAGGTACTCACGCCCGCAGCGGGCGTAGCGGGCGGGCTCGGTGGTGAGTTCTTCCCGTACTTCGGGGGCGAGTTCGTCGTCCGGGTTCCGGTCGAGCCAGCGGCGCATGGTGAGCCACTGGGCCGCGGTGTAGCGGTCCCAGCTGTCCTGGTCGGCCAGCGTCATTTCCACGACGTCGTAACCGAGTTCCTGGAACTGCTCGATCAGTTCCGGGAGGAGCAGGAAATCGGTGACGACGGTGGCGTGGGACGCCTTGGCGGTCTCCTCGTCCGGAGGGGTCTGCCGCCAGAACGGCTCGCCGATCAGCATCAGTCCTCCGGGGCGCAGGCTGCGATCGAGCAGTTCGGTCGTACCGGCGACACCGTTGCCGATCCACGTGGCGCCGACGCAGGCGGCCAGATCGACCGGCTCGTCCGCGACATGGCCGGCGGCATCACCGTGGATGAACTCGACACGGTCGGCGACGCCGAGTTCGGCGGCGCGGGCCCGGGCCTGCTCGGTGAAGACCGTACTGAGGTCCACCCCGGTGCCCGTGAAACCCAGGTCACGCGCCCAGGTGCACAGCATCTCGCCCGAGCCGCTGGCCAGGTCGAGTACCCGTGTCCCGGGTGCGAGGTGAAGGGATTCGCCCAGGGCGGCGAGCTTGTCCGCGGTCAGCGGGTTGTGGATCCGGTGACTGCTCTCACGGATGGTGAAGATGCGGGGAATGTCCATGACCAGGTTCCTTTCCTTCATGCCTTGAAGTGCGGGGACTGCTTGAGGGCGCGCACGTGGCGCGCGATCTGCTTCTTCGGCCATTCCCGCTCGGTGCGCAACGCCGCGTCGGCGGGAGGCCGCGTAGGTGTTCTCGCGCCGCAGCCGGTGGTAGCTGTCGAGGCGCCGCCGGGTGAGGCGACCGTCCTCGACGGCGGCCAGCACCGCGCAGCCCGGTTCGGTGGTGTGGGCGCAGTCCGCGAACCGGCAGTCCCGGGCCACTTCGGTGAGTTCGGCGAAGGTCTGCTCCAGGCCTTCGCTGGCGTCGTGCAGGCCCACGCCACGCAGGCCCGGGTATCCAGAAGGACCCCGCCGTGGGGCAGCGGCAGCAACTCCCGCCATGCGGTGGTGTGCCGGCCCTTGCCGTCCCTGCCGCGCACCGCGCCGGTGGCCAGGAGGTCCTCGCCCAGCAGGCGGTTGCCGAGGGTGGACTTGCCCGCGCCCGGTGTGCCGACCCCGCCTCGGCCGCCGAGGCGGGGTCGGCACACCGGGCGGCCTTGGTGAGCGACACGGTGGAGCGGACCACAGCGGTCCGGCGCTTCAGAACCTCTGCCACGGTGGCGGAGGTCCCCGCCGGCCGGCCGGACGGCCACCCAGTCGCCGGTGCACGGCGTCAACCGGTCACCGGCGCCCGACGCGGGTACGGCCACGTCTGGACGCCCTCCGGTGCGGGGCGTTCCGCCGGCAAGCCGATCGTTTCCGGCGGCGGCCGGTGCCGCGATCGCTCATCTCTGAGGTTGTTCTCCGCGCCGCGGCCCCGGCTCCTCGGGCGGATCACCTGACGGTGGCGCCCGACGAGAAGCGGCAGACCGGAACCGGCAGTGCACGGCTCGGGCCTCGGTGGCTCCGGTGGCTCGGGCCCCGGGTGGCCTCCTCCGGGGTGAGCGGAGGAGGCCACCCGGGGAGCCAGGTGCTCAGCGGTTGGTCCACAGGTTCCACGTCCAGGGCCACATCTTGCCCTCGGCACACTGGTAGCGGTCCCAGTGGCCGCGGTCGATGCCCTGCTGGCCGGCGGTCTGACAGCCGCCCAGGGTCATGTACTTGCCGCGGTGGACGTCGAGGCTGTCGGCCGCCTGGACGGCGGTCACCTGGTGGGATGCCGCGGTGGGGGCGGCGACGACCGGCGCTGCCGCGCCCAGGCTGCCGAGTCCGACCACGGCGAGGGCTGCGATGGCGGTCAGTGCGCTGCGTACACGCATGGGGACGTTCCTTTCGGTAGGGGGTCGAGTCGGGCCGTGCGCCATCCATCCGCACGGCCCCCGGTGCCGGCAACGCTCACCCTCGGGGGTGATTCGCTCAGCCGGTATGCCGAGTTTGCGCAGGAAACGGCACCCCTACAACCAGATCCCGTTTGCTTCACCAATGTCGGGATAAATACAGTCCCGGCCTGCTGGGACGTGCCCGTCCCGGGACATGGGACTGCCGGCGGGACGCGGTGGTCCCCCCTTTGCGGAAAGGCGCCGATCGATGACCGGCCAACCACCAGATCACCGCGCGGCAGCACGGAAGCTGGGAGACGCCCTGCGGAGTCTGCAGCAGCGGTCCGGACTCCCACTGCGCAGCCTGGAGACTCAGGTCAGCATCAGCGACTCGTCGCTCTCCCGTTATTTCCGGGGCGAGACCGTGCCCACCTGGTCCGTGGTGAGCGGCCTGTGCCGGGCGTTGGGCGCGGACCCCGCCGAGTACCGCGCCCTGTGGGAGTCGGCCAACCCCGCTCGCCACGACGCGCCAACCGCGACCGGTGACAACGGCCCGGCTGCCGACCCGTCAACCCTCCTCCGCCCCGCCCGACTGCGCCAACTGCGTTGGCTGCGCGGGCCCTGGTCCCGTCCCCGGGTGATCGCCGCGGCCGCTGTCGCTGCCGCCACGGGTGCCCTCGCCACGGGACTGCTGCTCCGGTTCCCTGCACAGGGTGGGCCCGGTGCCATGCCCGCGCAGGGCGCCACGGCAAGCGCCGGCGTCGTCGTGCACAACGTCGAGGAGGAATGCCAGAAACCCCGCACACCCACCTGCGCGCTGTCCCTGGCCTACAACCCGTACCGCCCCTACAACACGGCCAACTCCGCCGACCGGGTCTGGCACCGCGACCTCCTCCAGGCCCGCTGCACCATCGCCAACGGCGTGACCGTCACGGATGAGAACCACAAGCACACGAGCATCTGGATCCAGGTCACACGCCACGGGGAGCACCTCTGGCTCCCGGGTATCCGTGTCCACCCCGACCATCTGACCCAGCTCACCACCATCCTGCCCGCCTGCGCCCGCTAGGCAGTCCCCTTCCCGCACTGCCCGGACCGACCGCCCCAGCGACCGGGCGGCTGGTACAGGCGCAGTCCGACGGGTACGCCGGCAACGGAGACGTTGCGTACCCGTCAACGCACCCTGCCCCCAGGACCGCACCTCATCGACGTGACGTACATGAGGAGCGGTCCCCCAGCGGCGGACGGGCCGGACGTGAGCGGACTCGCCGTCCGCCCCGGCCGGGACACCCGGATGGTACCGCTGGTACCGTGGGTACCATGTCGGATCCCAAGGCGATGAACCTACGCTTCCCCGACTCGGCGCAGCGGGCGGCCATCGCGGCGGCCGCCAAGCAGGCGGGGGTCAGCATGCAGGAGTACATCCTCTCGGCCGCCTACGACCGGGCGACCGCGGTGGAGCAGCGCTTCCTGGAGGCATTCAAGGCGTCCATGGCCCGCAGCGGGGACGCCTTCGCGGCCGAGCCCAGCAGCGTCGACGCCGGCGCGGAGCAGCGGGCGCTCGAGCGGGAGGCACGGCAGGAGCTTGATCAGCCGGAGCGGGGCCGCGCCGCGTGAGCGAGCAGGAGCCTCTCCACCCGATCGACGTCACGTTCCTGCTGTACGCCGCCGAGCTCCTCGGGGGTGATCCACAGGTCGACGACTACGGACCGCTGTATGCGGCCGCGGCCCGGGTCAACGCCCGTGCGATGGAACGGGACATCTACGGGTCGCCGTACCTCAAGGCCGCCGCCCTGCTGCACACCCTGGCGAGACTGCCGTGCCTGGAGCACTCGAACGAGGCCTTCGCCTGGCACGCGACCGAGGCCTACCTGGCCCTCAACGGGCACGCTCTGGACTACCCGCCCAAGGGAGCCGTCGCGTTGGTACGCGACGCGGCCTCCGGCGCTCTCGGCGTCGCCCGGATCGCCCGGCAACTGCGTGACTGGGCTGCCGCCTGATCTTCGTGGTGACGCAGGTCCCGGGTCCGGACGCCCGATGGCATGGTCCCCGAGGGAGAAGGAGCCTGGGCCGGGGCACCTGTCGAGGCGCCCCACAGCCCTGCCTGCCCCACCCACAGCCCTGCCTGCCCCACCCACACGCCGAGCGGCATCGCCCGATGGGCCGACACGGTCGCCGAGGACGGTCGAAGCGTCCGTCGGGTCACGCGTCAGGCCTCCGGGCGATGCCTGGGACGATCGTTGCCGTCAGGTCAGGAGGTACGCCTTCAGGATCGTCGCCTCGTAGGTGTTGCCGTCGGTGTCGGTCAGGGTCGTCCTGAAGGAGACCGAGGGTGCCTTGGACGGGTGCGTCAGGGTGAGGGTCCCCTTGCCCCCGCTGGTGGTGACGGGAGTGTCGGCCCAGGTCGCTCCGTCGTCGTGGGACACCTTCACCACCAAGGACTTCAGGTGCTGGGCGGCCGGGCCCTGGAGTGAGAGCGGGACCGTGGTGCGGCTGCCGGCGAGCCTGCCACCGCGGCGGTGGCCGTGCCCGCGGAGTGGGCTGGGTACTCCGGGGCGGCGTCCGCGGCCCGCACCCCGAGCGCCGGACCGGTGTCCAATGACCCGGACTCCCGTCACGACTGCCGCGACCAGCAGGGCCATCGCTCCTGTGGATGAGTAACGGCCGCGTATCAGCCGGCCTGTCCGGGGAGTTGCTTCCGGTTGTCGACGAAGGCGCGCTGGGTGATGGCGCTGCTGTGGGTGACGGTGCCGACCGTGAAGGGGCTGTCCGCCGACTTCTCCACGATCACGTTGCGCTCGCCCAGGAAGGCCAGGGTCTTCTTGTCGAAGATCCATTCCGCGCGTTCGCCGGTGTCGTCCTGCCGCGCGATCGCGACTCCGTGACGGCCGATGGCGTCGACCGCGTCGTCCACCTTCACCACTCCGGGGATCTTGGCGGCGGCCTTGTAGAGGGCGGCCGCGACTTCGGCCGGCGGGTGGCTCTCGGTCAGCAGGTCACCGATGGCGGCGAACGCCGCCTGGTCACGGGGCACCTCGGGGTCCCGGTCCGCGTCCGACTCCCGGTAGATCCGCTCCAACAGCGCGTCGGGGTCGGTGGGCAGCTTCGCCAGGGTGTCGTAGGCCGCACTGAACGGGACCTCGCTGGCCAGGGTCATGCCCTCCTTGCCCGTCTCACCGGGCTCGATCAGCCAGCCGTCCCGGCCGTCGAGGGAATTCCACACCTGCCGGGGATGCAGCTTCTTGCTGGCCACCGTCGCCTTGTCCCCCACGATCTTGATGTAGGCGTCGGCCACCTTCGAGGCGATGTACACGTACTGGCCCTCACGCGGGCCGGGCTCCTCGGCATCGGCGGCGGCCAGGGAGATACGGTCCAGGAGCTGCGGGGCACCCTTGGCGTCCACGGTGCCGATCTCCGTGGTCAGCGCCGGGCCGGTGGCCAGGGTGGCCGCACCGCCGTCCTTGCCGCCATCGACCAGAACGGCCCCGGTCACGACCGCCCCCGCCAGCGTGAAGGCCAGCGCCGGCAGCAGGACCACGCGCCGCAGGAACGGGTTGCGCCGCCCCGCCCCGGAAGCATCCCGGCCGGCGGAGGGGGTGAGGTTGGTGGTGCGGAGGTCTTCGTGGATCCGGGCCATCATCTGCTCCTTGTGGAACTGGTGGCGGCCCGCCGGCAGATCCCTCGCGACGGAGGGCAGGAGGTCCTGGGTCTCCGTCCACTCAGCCGGAGGCGGCTGAAAGGCACTGGCGTTCATCGGTTTCCTTCCTGTGCGGACCGGATCACGTATCCGTGATCACCTCTTATCTGCCGGTTCGGGCCAGTGGGTTCCCGTTTCTCTTTCCGCTGATTCGTGCGGAGTTCGGCGTCGGCGAGCTTGCGGAGCCTGCCACGGGCGCGGGACAGCCGAGAGCGCACCGTGCCCACGGGGATCCCCAGCACCCGGGCGGCCTCCGTGTACTCCAGGCCCTCCCACAGGCACAGCGTCAGCACCTCACGTTCAGGACGCTTCAGCAGACTGAGCGCGGTCAGCGTCGCCGCGATCCGGCGCCGGTCGTCCAGCCGCCCCGCGGTCTCCTCCGCATGGTCGTCCACCTGCTCCTGGGCAGCGCCCGCGGCCGCAGCCGCCTCGGCCGCATTGCGGTAACGCCGGTTGCCGCGGTACTGGGAACGCGCGACATTCGTCGCGATACCCAGCAGCCAGGGCCGCAACGACCCCCTGTCCCGCTCCACCGACGCCCGCCGCCGCCACGCCTCCATGAACGTCGCCGACATGACGTCCTCCGCCGCCGACCAGTCCGCCGTCAGCCGGAAAGCGTGGTTGTACACCGCACGCGCATACGCGTCGAACAACTCGGCGAAGGCTGCGGGATCACCGTCCCGCACCCGGTTTCGCATATCTGTGGTCACGTCCACAACTGCCCAGCCATGCAACCGAGTTCCTGTGTCCTGCACCACACCGGGCGCGCTCGGTCGGCGCGGCGCCGACCTGACGGCCGCAACCGAGAGTCCGCCACGGCGACGAAATTGAACAGAGCCGACCGGAATCGGTACCCGATCAGTCTGATGTGTGGTTCAAAAGGTTGGTTGAAGCTTCCCCTTGATCATGGACACCCGGAGACTGGGATCTGAGGTTCCAGAGGGAGTAGTGCCAGGTGGGAAGCACGTACACGAAGCGGTACTCGGACGAGTACAAGAGGGACGCGATTGAGCTCGTGCGGTCGTCGGGTCGGACGGTGGCCGAGGTCGCCCGAGAGCTCGGGATGAGTTCGGAGTCCTTGCGGGGACGGGTGAAGAAGGACCGCGCCGCCCAAGAGCCCGGTGCGGGTGAGCGGCCGGTGCGGGTAGTGGCCGACGGGTGCGCCGACGACGGGGATGTTGCATACCCGTCAACACACCGTGTTCCCAGGACCGTACCTCATGTACGTGACGTACATGAGGTACGGTCCTGGGAGCGGTCAGGTCGCGCGGCGCAGCGGGACGACGACGTTCGTGCCCATCCGTCTCGGGTCGATCCGGTAGTACTTGATGTGGCCGATCCTCCCGGTCTCCTCGAGCCAGCCGGCTTCGAACGCGGCGCGGCCCTGAGACCCGTGCGAACGCGCTCAAAGGGCAGCGAGGCCGTCAGCGGCCGTCGCGCCTCCATCATTTTTCCTGTCGAGTACCGGGAGTACTTGCTGCGTCAGAGCGCCGGCGGTGCGGTGAACCGCCTCCGCCGCACCCCGGCAGGATGGGGCTGGCAGGGAGACTCAAGCACCAACTACGACCTGCTCACCACTGCCTTCCCACAACCTGACTCTTACCGCGCTGACGAAAACAAGCTGGACGCACGCGAGCCGCTGGAAGAGAACTTCCCGGACCATGAGGCCTACCAGCAGGCGTGGAAGCAGTGGGACGCGGAGTACGAGGTGTTCCAGGAGCGCAAGACGTCCGGCGCCGTGTTCATCCAGGAAAACGGCTGTGGCTTCTCGACCCTGCTCGTCGTCACTGGTCCGCACCGAGGCACGATGTGGTTCGGCGGCCGCGCGACCTGTGACCAGATTCTTCCGCTGAACCTGGACGGTCGGCCGGTGCCGTTCACGGACTGGCTCGGTCGGAGTTCCGTGGATCTGCTCGACTGGTGAACGCACCGAGCCGATACCCGGCCAGGCCAGGTCAGGAGCGGTCAGGTCCCTAACCGCCTGGTGCCGACTCTTCCAGCGTGGCACGGACGGCCTCGGTGACCAGTTCTCGTCCGAGTCCACGTGGGTGAAGTCGGTGCTCGCCGGGTGGTGCGCTCGCAGACGAGACTGGCCTTCGTCAGGGGTACGAGCTTGAGGTCGTGGAGACGGTCGGTTCGGCCGCCCTCGGTGAGACGCTCGCGGCAGTCGGCCAGCACACGGTGATGGAAGCCGGGAACGGCCAGCTCGTACGTGAAGTCGATGCGGCAGCGAACCGGTGCGACCCGGGTGCCCGCTCGCGTCATCCGCAGGTCCAGCAAGGGACTTGCTCGCTACGCGCCTCCCCCACATGGCGGCGGTGCGAGGTGGGTGCCCTCGGCTATTACGGCGTAATAGCCGAGGTGTGTGGCGGGGCAGCGTGACGGCACACGAGCTCGGCGCGATCGCGAAACGCCACTTCACCGTCCCGGTCCTCAACCGGTGCGGGGCTGACGTGGTCAACTATGGAACTGGAGTAGGAGCGGGTTCCCCGGAGTTCTCCCTGGTCGCGTAGCTGCATCTCAGCAGCTCAACCGCCACCTGCAGCCGGAACCTCAGTGGTGCAGGATTCTGCCAGTGCTAACAGGATTTCTGGAGAAGCTCGTGTATCTGCCGTGTCATGGTGGATTCCAGGACACACCTGCTGTCCGTCGTACGGCCCCGAGCGGGTGGCGACGCGGACAGTCCCGCCGTGGAGCCGGAGCTGGAGCCGGGCCTGGCGGAGGTCGTCACGCTGCAACGACGGCAGTCGGCCGCGCTGACCGACGGGGACGAGGAGTCCTTCTTCCTGGACACCGTCGCCGAGTACCAGTGGGCCCGGGACGCGGCCGGGCTGGCCGCGACCACGCTGGACCGTCTGGTCAAGCCGGTCATCGAGATCTGCCAGCACTACGGCCTGGTGCCGTGGCGGCTGACGCCGCGGCAGGTCGACCGGTACTTCGCCGGGCCTGGCAAGCGCGGCCGCTCCACGGTCCGGCAGAAGATGAACCAGATCGACCACTACTTCGCGTTCCTCGAACAGCGTTATGCCGGAGAGATCGCCCGGAGGTTCGGGGCTGCCGTCGAGTCGCCCATCGATCCGTTCAACCGACCGAAGCACCGAGGGGACTTCGGGCTACGGGTGCCGCCGTCGCAGCGGGCCACCCGGGAGTTCTTCGCCCGCTGGCGCAACTCGCTGGAGGACGCCCGCAAGCCGGTCATCGCCCGCCGCGACTACGTGATGGGCAAGCTCACCTACATCTCCGGGGTACGGGCCGCCGAGCTGTGCGGCGTGTGCATCGGAGATGCGCATTGGGAGTCCGGGCAGTGGGGTCGCTTCCTGGTCAACGGCAAGGGCGCCCGCGGTTCCGGCCCCCGGCAGCGAGAGGCGTATCTGTTTCAGGAGGGCCGTGATCTGCTGTGGTGGTACATCGAGGAAGTCCGCGGCGAGTTCAGCGACGACCCAGAGGACCCACGGGCGCCGCTGTTCCCCTCCGAACGTCTTCCGCCGGCGGTCTCCGCGCTGAACATGCCGACGCCAGGCACCGCGGTGACACCCTCGACGTTCCGGAAAGCACTGAAGACGGCCGGGCAGCGGTTCCTCACCGGCCCGGTCACCCACCTCCATCCCCACTTGCTCAGACACGCTGCGGCGACCCACAACTACGAGCGCGGGATGTCGCTGTGGGAGGTACAGAAAATGCTCGGACATGACCGGCCAACGACCACGGTTTCGTACCTCGCCACCGCCCACGCGGACCCGGAGGCGGCGAGTCTGGCCGCCTCCGGGCGGGCCGTGCAGCGACTCATGATGGACAAGGGGAATCTGCGGTGAAGTGGAATCTGCGCTGGGCGGCGGCCAAGCGTGACATCTGGCGGCCCAGCGACCTGCTGGCCGCGTTCCAACAGGTTGGCTTCAGCCCGTCGTTGAGCAAGGTCGCCGCCTTGTGGGGAGGCAAGCCGATCTCGGTGAGACTGGACGATCTGGACAAGATGTGTGCCGCGCTGAACTGCACGGTCGCCGATCTGCTGGAGGCCGAGCCGCTGGCTGTCGCCGACGGAGGTGAGCGGGAGACCGGCAAGCGGGCGGTCGGGGCCGAGGGCGAAGGGAACCGGGCGGTGCGGCCGACCCCGCGCAGAAGTCAGGGCCGCTCGCGCCGGTCGCTGCCGCCGAACTGACGCCATGGCACAGCGCAAGGCATGGCCCATCGGGCAGTGCCGGGTCTGCCTGGGGTGGGGCGAGAAGCCGCAGTACGCCGACTGCGTCGCCTGCTCGTCCTGGCGACAGCTCCACCCCGAACAGGCCACCTGCCGCCGCTGCGGGCACGTCAGCCACCTCAACACCGACGGGCTGTGCCGGCTGTGTCTGCAGGTCATCCGGACCTTCGACGCCGAATGGATCGCTGTACCTGTCGCCGGGCAGCCGTGTCAGCTCGCGCTGATCCTGCCCGGTATCCGTCCGCCCCGGTCACAGCCGATCGACCGCCCGCTGAAGGGGCGGTCGCGCGACGCGAGTCGCCCGCGGTCCTGGCTGGAGCGTCAACGGATCGCAGCGGCCGGGCCAAGCGACGACCCGTGCGTGTGTCCGCCGGCCGTACGCGGCCAGCTTCTTCTGTTCCGTCCCCGTCGGCGCCTCGCTCAGAAGCATGTCCGGCGCATCCGCGACCGGGACCTCGCCGACTACGACCGCCTGCAGGCCATCGCCATCGCCCAGGCCGCCGAGCAGGGGCTGAGCAAACAGTGGTGGCGGGTGGCCTGCTGGATGCTCCGGCTGGCCCTGGCCGTCCGGGACGCCGACGGCGAGGACTTGGTCGCCGAGGAGATACTCGACGATCTGCCCCGCAGCCAGAGCGCCGCTGCCGACATTCTGCGCGAGGCTGGGATTCTTCGCCCGCGCCGACGCCGCCGTCCGGTCGTCCCGCCCAAGCCGCACCGCAGTTGTCGGCACTGCGACTGCTGGGGATTCCGCTCGCTCTGTTCCGGCTGCAACTGTTGGGGCAAGCACCCGGTCGGCGACTGCCACCGCTGCGGACGCCGGGACGTCCCGCTGCTGGACGGGATCTGCCGGGCCTGCTGCCTCCACATCGACCACCACGGCCCCGGTGCCCGGGACGAGACGTGGACCCAGCTGTGGTTCGGCGGCGATCTCGCGCCCAGGCTCGCGATCCGCCCCGGGGCGCTCGGCTATGACGCGTCGCACGACAAGGCCCGGCAACGAGCCGCCCTCGCGCGCCCGCCCGCACCGCCCGTCTCGCCGCACCTGGTCAACCCGGCCCAGACCGCGCTGTTCGACGTCCGGCGCGACTGGACCTGCATAGCCGTCGGGGAACTGGACCGCCTGCCCTCCCTCACCCCCGCCGCCCAGGCCCTGCTCGACGACTTCCGGCACCACGCACAGCAGCAGGGCTGGGACGAACAGGTACAGCGTCTCGCCGCCCGCAGCCTGCGCATCCTGCTGGCCCGCCTCGGCGCGGACGCCCCCATCCACGAGGCCGACATCCGATCCCTGCCCGCCGACCGGCCCGGCACCAGCGCACGTCGGATCCTGCAGTTCCTCACCCGCCGCGGCCTGGTCATCCCCGACCCCGCCCGCCAGGCCGACATCCACCAGTGGGCCATCGAGGAACGCATCCAGACCTTCCCCGGGCCCCTCGCGGACGAACTCCGCCGCTGGGTGATGGTCCTGCGCGGCGAGGGCCGCCGCGAGCACCCCGCGATGCCGTTCGAGACGATCCGCAAGTACCTCGGCTACCTCCACCCGGTCCTGACGGGCTGGACCGCCCGCATCACCAGCCTGCGCGAGATCACCAAGGACGACGTCCAGGACGCCCTCGCCCAGCGGCCCGGTCCTCCTCAGCGCACTGCGCAGCCTGTTCCAGGCCCTCAAGCAAGAACGACTGGTCTTCCGCGACCCCACCCGAGGTGTCTCGCTGTCCACGGCCGCGCGTCTGCCCGTGCCGATCCCCACCGACCGGCTCCGCGGCCTGGTCGACCGCGCCGGCACGCCGATGGCCAAGTTCGCTGTCGCGCTCGTCGCCGTCCACGGCCTCGGCCGACGCGAGACCTGCCACCTCCTCCTGGCCGATCTCGACCTTGCTCGCGGCCGTCTGACGGTCCGGCGGGACCTGCGGCACACCGTCTACCTCGACGAACTCACGCACACCCTCGCGAAGGACTGGCTCCGCGACCGTCACCAGCGGTGGCCTCGCACGGCCAACCCCTACCTTCTGGTCAGCCAGCAGACCGTGGCCGACGACCGGCTCCCGCCGGTCTCCACCATGGTCATGAACGACGTCTTCCGTCCTCTGGGCCTGAGCCCGTCCAAGCTCCGCCAGGACCGCATCCTCGACGAAGCCCGCCACACCGCCGACCCGGTCCACCTCATGCGCGTCTTCGGCATCGCCGCCGAGACCGCGATGAAGTACATCTACACCGCCCACCCCGAACGCCGGTCCACCCTCTGGCGATGATGCGAAGTCCAAGGCCGACCCCGTCCGAGCGCGGTGTGTGTCCCCGGTGCTGCAATGTCGCCCGCATCGCCGACTGGGTCGGCACCACACCGACAGCCCGCCGCCGAGCCAGCCGATTCACGCGCGGTGCACAGCCGCCGCATGGCCCCGTCGAGATCACCAACAGGATCGCCTGGGAGACGGCACCGCCTCCCGGCTCCCGGGTATCTGCGTCTCAACGTTCGTCTGGGCGGGCGAAAGTTGCTCCGCTCGACTTCCACGCAGGCACGATGGTCTGTTTCAGGTGCTCGATGTGGTCATCGAGGCCGGTCCACAGTTCGGCCTCCTCGGGGTGCCACACTCGCGCCCCCCAGTCGTCCTCGATCCGGCCGAGCAGCCACTTCACGTACGAGCGGACGACACCCCGGCGCTCCGCGACGCGCGCGAAGCGCGCTGCCTGAGCTGTCTGGCCGTCCTGCCCTGCCATGGCGGCAAGAAGGTCCATGACCGCGTAGAAGGAGAGCATGGCCTCCGTAGCCCGGTGCACGCATGCGCGCAGGAACTGGGCATGAGCCTGGCTCTGGCGGCGGCGCTTCCCCGGCAGGAGCGAGGTACGGCTGAATGGATTGGCCTTCTTCAGGTTCTTGAAGTTCGGAATGCGCGGGCGCCTGTCTTCACCGGCCTCGCGAACGATCAGACTGTTCAGCAGCAGAGTGAATGCCGAGCAGTCGGCTTCGACCTCCCGCCGGGTCTCCTCAGGCAGGTCCGACAGGAACGGCGCCAGTGCCGCGTCCGGATCCGCTGCGAGGAAGTGGCCGCCCTGGATGTGGTGAAGTTCGTGCGAGAGGAGGAATCCAGTGCAGGCGGCATATGTGGTGCTCGCATCCACACGCTCCTCCGCCAGCACTCTGTCTCCCGTAGGGATGATCGACCAAGGCTCGGTGGCACCGTTGGTAACCCAGGCTCGCAGGTACGAGTCGATGCAGTCATCAAGCCGCTGGACCAACCGTGTTCCCACGATGTAGTCGCTCTCCTCCAGCTCCCGGCTGCCGGGTCCATACATGCTCATAAGCTCACGGAAATGCTCCTCGCCGGGCTTGTGACGCAGCATCTCGTAGTGCAGGAGCACCGTGGGCAGCGCCCACATGAGGACTGCCATCAACTCGCTCACAATCGGGGACACCGCGATGAGGTATGCCGGCTCCCGGCCGTCCACCTCGTGCTCGATGACCTGGCATTCCACGGCAGCGGAGGGCACGACGAACGCCTCCACTCGGCTGGCCAGCCGGCCAGCCTCCTCCCAGTCCCGCATGGTGCCGTCTTCGCGTGGCGAGAAGGCGTACGCCAGCAGCGCTCCGTCCAGCGTGTGCCGGAGTACGTTGTTGATCGCCACGTACCGCGACCAGTCGTGCGGCAGTGTGGTCCCTGGTTTGGCCGTACGGAGGAACTTCACGTCGGCGAATGCCCGGGCGAGGCTTATCGCCTCTTTGGCCAGTTCAGCGTTCTGGTACTTCGCGAACAGAATGCTGCGGCTATAGCTCTCTTCAGGCACCGGAACCGCCAGGAGCGGGAGGAACGGTGGGCTGCTGTTCCTGCTCCCGGCCACTCACCGTGCCGACCGCGCCGAGCAGGGCCTGCCCGATGCCCTCGGCGTCACGGACTTCAACTTCGCCGTTGGGGTTACGGATGACGACCATTCCGCGTGGTAGTGAACCGTCTGCCTTAACGACGACGCCGTCCGCGCCCAAGGCGTCGACCAACACTCCCCGTTTGAGCTGACGCCTGAGCACGCTGATGAGATGGGTCAGCGCGGTCAGGGACGCGGACGCCGCGAACAGTACTTCGGCCAGCGGCACGCTGCCGTGAGCCGGCAGCCTCCTGCCACGCATCCCGGACTCGGCCAGCATCACTTCCGCCTGATCCGCCTCCTCTGTGCTTGTGAACAGATGAACACGGACTACTTCTTGGACATGTGCCATCGCCACCCCTCCCTCACCGGCTCATCAACCCCGGCATACCCCTGCCCCCCAACGAAAAACTGTGCTCACTCACATAGCGCCTACGCGGGACGGCCTACGAGGGGGCGGGTCCCAACAATGCCGCGAGGAGGTGGCGCACTCTGTCGCGCTGCGCGACACCGGCCGCACGGCCACATGACCGCTCTGCGCACGCATGAACCGAGCCCCCACCGACGTCTAAACTCCCAACCACACTCGGGTTCCGCCCCGTTCGCGTCCAGGAATCCGCGAACCCGCGCGCTTCCGGCTATGGCGGGATCGCCCACCCTCTCGTTTCCGACACCTACGTTGCGCTCTTCTCCCGGTTCATCCCGTGCGGGGTGTGGAAGGCCGTCTATTAGGGACAACGTGCTGCGCTTCGGCGACTACGACACCGCCCGGGCTGCCACCGGTTTCCGCACGGCTGCCTGAACCGGCCACGAACGAGTCGGCACGATGAAGCCCACGGGGAACGATCTCGATATTCCCATGGTGCTGTACCGAACGAATGACACAGTGCCAGGCATGGTGACATCCCCACTTCTGCGACAGCTCGCCCGCACCCGCCGCTTCACCCTCGGCGCACCCGCCCGTTTCACCGTGGCGCCGGACGATGCTTGTGTCCTGTTCCTGCGGAGCCGGGCCGGGGACGATCCGGTCGGGTGCCTATGGACGCTCGACCTGGCAACCGGCGCGGAGCGACTGCTGGCCGACCCCGCCGGGCTGCTCGGCGACGCGACCGATGAGGTGCCGGAGGAGGAGCGCATCCGGCGCGAGCGCGCCCGGCAGCAGGCCGCCGGGATCACCGACTATGCCACCGACACGGCCGCCCAGGTGGCCGCGTTCGCCCTCTCCGGGCAGCTGTGGGTGGTGGAAACGGGCTCCGGCGCTGTGCGGCAACTACCCGCCCGGCAGCCGGTGGTGGACCCACGCCCGTCCCCGGACGGCCGGAACATCGCCTACGTCTCCGGCGGCGTGCTCCGAATAATCGGCGCCGACGGCAGTGGCGACCGAACGGTGGCCGCGCCCGAGTCGGCGGAAGGTCCGGACGTCTTCTTCGGCCTGCCGGAGCATGCGGCGAGCGAGTCGATGGGCCGCTACCGGGCGTACTGGTGGGCACCGGACGGAGAGCGGCTGCTGACCACCCGGGTGGACAACCGGAAGGTCGGGCTGTGGTACATCACCGATCCGGCCAATCCCGCCGAGCCGCCGCGCACCATGCGCTACCCGCAGGTCGGTACTGCCAACGCCGAGGTCACGCTCTGGATCGCCGATCTGGCGGGCAACCGTACCGAGGTCCGCTGGGACCGGGCCGGCTTCGAGTACCTGCCTGCGGCCGGCTGGGACGGGCACGGTCCGTTCGCCGCCGTACTCAGCCGCGACCAGCGCACCCTCCAGGTACTGGCCGTTGACCCGGCAGACGGTACGACCAGCCTCCTGTCCGAGCGGCACGATGAGCGCTGGGTGGAACTGCTGGTGCCCGGAGTGCCCGCGCGGACAGTTACCGGTCTGCTCGTCGACTACCTCGACCGGGACGAAACCCGGCACCTGAGCATCGACGGCACCCCGGTCACACCGGACGGCCTGCAACTGCACGAGGTGCTCGCGGTGGACGGCGAGACGGTGCTTTTCACGGCAGCCGCGGAACCCACCGAGCGCCATGTGTGGAGGTACCGTCCGGGCCAGGGCATACACCGGTTGACCGAGCAGCCGGGGGTGCACTCCGGCGCATTCGGCGGCGGCACGTTTGTACACACCACGCGCACGCTGGAGCTGCCGGGCGCGCACACCGCCGTGTACCGCCTGACCAGGGACGGCCGACCGGAACCGGTTGGCCCCGCGCCCGTCGAAATCAGCTCGTACGCCCAACGCCCGCTGCTGCGACTGCGTGTCGAATCCGCCGCCGTCGGACCGCGTGAACTGCGCACACACCTCTTCCTGCCGTCCTGGCACAAGGCCGGTGATGCCCCGCTGCCGGTGCTGGTCGACCCCTACGGCGGCCCCGCGATGCAGAAGGTGATGGCCGAACAGACCTCTCACACCCTCGTCTCGCAGTGGTTCGCCGAACAGGGCTTCGCGGTGCTGGTGACGGACGGCGCCGGCACGCCCGGACGCGGGCCGCGCTGGGAGAAGGAGATCTTCGGTGACCTGATCGGCCCGACCCTGGACGACCAGATTGCCGCGCTGCACGCGACCGCCGAACGCCACCCGGAGCTGGATCTCGACCGGGTCGGCATCCGCGGCTGGTCGTTCAGCGGGATGCTCGCCGCCGCCGCGGTGCTGCGCCGACCCGATACTTTCCACGCCGCAGTGGCCGGCGCCCCGCTCACCGACCAGCATCTCTACGACGCCTGCTGGAAAGAACGCTTCCTCGGTCTGCCCGACCAATACCCGGAGCACTATGAGCTGTCCTCGCTTCTTGCCGACGCTCCAAAGCTCAGCCGCCCGCTGCTGCTGATGCACGGACTGGCGGACGACAACGTCTTCGTGGCCAGTACGCTGCAACTCTCCAGCGCTCTGCTGGCCGCGGGGAAGCCGCACGAGGTGCTGCCGCTGAGCGGGATGACACATGCCGCACCGGCCAACGACACGTTCGCCCGGCTGCTGGAGCACCAACTGGAATTCCTCCAGTGAGGTTCCCCCGAGATGCGGGAACAGATGACGGAGGGTCAGATGGGTTTTGCGAGAGGAGCCCAGACGATGCCTGCACCGAGGAAGTACCCGCT
>NZ_JBITRU010000052.1:0-36886 GCF_044540255.1 Streptomyces sp. NPDC086080 | reverse complement strand
GTACTCACCCTCTCGGGCTTTCCTCCGGGCTTCCCTTCGGTCTTGCGTTTCCGACTCTATCAGATCCTTTCGGGCCTGATTCCCAGTCAGCGGGGTTCGCCTTCCCGGCCGTTTGGCCGTTCCGACGAGTGAGACTTTAGCGGATTCCCGGCTCCCGACCTAATCGGGGTCCTGCTCCCTTTCGGGCGCGGATTCCTCATTTCGCTTATACGCACGCCAATGAATCGCCTGCAGACAGACTGCCGACGTCGATCAGTAGTGGTACTTGCGGAATGGCTGTCCGGGGACCGACCGGAGTCGGTGCTCACGTCGGACAACTCGGAGAACAGTACGGTCGACGTCGGGGCGTGTCAACTCGCTGCCCGATCCCGCCCCCGGCGCGTACCGTGGTCCGCATGACCACGCGTACGTACAGCCAGTTCTGGTGGGCCGCCTGACGGCGGCCGGCGCTGCGTATGCACTCAACGGCCGCCGCCTCGGCGGCCGTTTTGTTTCTCCCTCCGGTGACTCCGAGGGGCGGCCGACCGGGGACGGCGGCCTCCGCGAGGAGAGGGAGAAGAGATGACACGGGTCTTCAGTGGGGTCAAGCCCACCGGGCATCTGACACTGGGGAACTACCTGGGGGCCATGCGGCAGTGGGCCGCGGTCGACCAGCACCGCTCGGACGCGCTGTTCTGCGTGGTCGATCTGCATGCGCTGACCGTGGACCACGATCCCGCGCGGGTGCGCAGGCTGAGCCGGCAGGCGGCGACCTTGCTGCTGGCGTCGGGACTGGAGCCGGAGCTCTGCACGATGTTCGTGCAGAGCCACGTGGACGAGCACGCGCGGCTGTCGTATCTGCTGGAGTGCGTGGCCACCGACGGCGAGATGCGGCGGATGATCCAGTACAAGGAGAAGGCGGCCCGGGAACAGCGACGGGGCGGGAGCGTGCGTCTGTCGCTGCTGACGTATCCGGTGCTGATGGCGGCGGACATTCTGGCCTACGGCGCCGATGAGGTGCCGGTGGGGGACGACCAGGCGCAGCACGTGGAGCTGACGCGGGATCTCGCGGTGCGCTTCAACCAGCGGTACGGGCACACCTTCGTGGTGCCCCGGGCCACGCATCCGAAGGTGGCGGCGAGGGTGATGAACCTGCAGGAGCCGAGGTCGAAGATGGGCAAGAGCGATGACACGGGGCCGGGGATCGTCTATCTGCTGGACGAGCCGGACGTGGTGCGGAAGAAGGTCATGCGGGCGGTGACCGACAGCGGGCGTGAGGTCGTGTACGACAGGGACGCCCGTCCGGGGGTGGCCAATCTGCTGGAGATCCTCGCGGCGTGCTCGGGTGGGAACCCGGAGGCGTTGGGCGGTGTATATGAGTCGTACGGGTCTTTGAAGAAGGACACCGCGGAGGCTGTGGTGGAGGTGCTGAGACCTGTGCAGGCGAGGCACAAGGAGTTGTGCGCGGATCCTGGCTATGTGGAGGGGGTGCTGCGGGATGGTGCGGAGCGGGCGCGGGGCATGGCTCGGCCGACCGTGGATGCCGCTTATCGGGCGATCGGACTGTTGCCGGCGGGGGCGGATACCGGTGAGCCCGCGCTGAACGCGGCTCGGTAGGCACGCGGGCTGGTGGCGAGGCGCGATGCGAAGTGCTGGCGCATAGTGACCTCGCTGCCAAAGCCGGCGCGGCGGGCCACTTCGGGCATGGGGAGATCGGTGCGTTCGAGGAGTCGCTGGGCAGCGGCGAGCGGACGAACTGCGCGTGCGTTCGGCGGTGTCGCTGCACGGGGGCGGGTTCGCGGCGGTGGTGACGACGCAGGACGTGCTGACCGCCGCGAAGTGAGCCCCGCGCGCGCGGGGTTCGGGCCGGCCGTCAGTCCTTGGTGCCGCTCGCGAGTTCGCGGCTGCGGTCGCGGGCGGCTTCGAGGGCGGCGATGAGGGCGGCTCGTACGCCGTGGTTCTCGAGTTCGCGGATGGCGTTGATGGTGGTGCCGGCGGGGGAGGTGACGTTCTCGCGGAGTTTCACCGGGTGCTCGCCGCTGTCGCGGAGCATCGTGGCGGCGCCGATCGCGGACTGGACGATCAGGTCGTGCGCCTTGTCGCGGGGCAGGCCGAGCAGGATGCCGGCATCCGTCATGGCTTCGACCAGATAGAAGAAGTACGCGGGACCGGAGCCGGAGAGCGCGGTGCAGGCGTCCTGCTGGGACTCGGGCACCCGGAGCGTCTTGCCCACGGCGCCGAAGATCTCCTCGGCGTGGGCGAGGTGGTCGGCGGTGGCGTGGCTCCCGGCGGAGATGACCGACATGGCCTCGTCGACGAGGGCGGGGGTGTTGGTCATGACGCGGACGACCGGGGTGCCGGCGGCGAGGCGGTCCTCGAAGTAGGCGGTGGGGATGCCCGCGGCGCCGCTGATGACCAGGCGGTCGGCGGGGACGTGGGGGGCGAGTTCGTCGAGGAGGGTGCCCATGTCCTGCGGCTTGACCGTGAGGATCAGGGTGTCGGCGGTCTTGGCGGCTTCCTGGTTGGAGACCGGGGTGACTCCGTAGCGGGTACGGAGTTCTTCGGCTCGCTCCGGGCGGCGGGCGGTGACGAGGAGGTCGGTGGGGGCCCAGCCGGCGCGGATCATTCCGCTGAGCAGGGCTTCGCCGATCTTGCCGGTGCCGAGGACTGCGACGGTCTGGGTCATGGCTGGGGGTGCCCTCCGGGGGTGCGTCGTCCTGGAGGCGATTCTCCCATCCCGGGGGGTGGGTGGGGCGGAGCGTCCAGTGGGCGGGACGTGGGCGGTGGGTTGCTGTCGAGGGTTTTTCGCCCCGGCCGCCCCTTCCCGTCCCGTCCCCGGGGCGCGGCCCCCGGACCCCCTCGGCCCTGAACGGGCCCTGTCCTCAATCGCCGGACGGGCTGCTCAAGTCGCCGGACGGGCTGCTCACGCCGTTCGGCGTTTCAAGGTCGCCGCGCCCAGGCCCAGGACGAGGAGACCGCAGGCCGCCACGATCAGGGTGTCGCGGACGAAGACTGTGGTCATGTCCGTGTGCCTGAGGACCTCGTTCATGGCGTCGACGGCGTAGGACATGGGGAGTGCGTCGGAGATCGCCTCCAGGACGGGGTGCATGGCGTCGCGGGGGGTGAAGAGGCCGCAGAGGAGGAGCTGGGGGAAGATCACCGCCGGCATGAACTGGACCGCCTGGAACTCTGAGGCCGCGAAGGCCGAGACGAAGAGGCCGAGGGCCGTGCCGAGGAGGGCGTCGAGCAGGGCCACCAGCAGGAGCAGCCAGGGGCTGCCGGTGACGTCGAGGCCGAGGAACCAGACGGCGAGGCCGGTGGCGAGGGCGGACTGGATGATCGCCAGGGTGCCGAAGGCGAGGGCGTAGCCGGCGATGAGGTCGCCCTTGCCGAGCGGCATGGCGAGGAGGCGTTCGAGGGTGCCGGAGGTGCGCTCGCGCAGGGTGGCGATCGACGTGACCAGGAACATCGTGATGAGCGGGAAGATCCCGAGGAGTGAGGCGCCGATGTTGTCGAAGACGTGTGCGCTGCCGTCGTACACGTAGCGGAGCAGGAGCAGCATCAGGCAGGGGACGAGCAGCATCAGCGCGACGGTGCGCGGGTCGTGGCGGAGCTGGCGCAGGACCCGGGCGGCGGTGGCGGTGACGCGGGAGACGTTCAGGGCGCGCGTAGGGGCGGGGGCGGTTGTGCTCATCGGGTCGTCTCCTTCGTACGGGCTGCCGTGTTCGCCTCGTCGACCAGGTGCAGGAAGGCCTCCTCGACGGTCGCGGAGCCGGTGCGGGCGCGGAGGGCGTCGGGGGTGCCGGCGGCGAGGATCTCGCCCGCGCGCATCAGCAGGAGGCGGTCGCAGCGCTCGGCCTCGTCCATGACGTGGGAGGAGATCAGCAGGGTGGTGCCGTGTTCGTCGGCGATGGTGTGGAAGAGCTGCCAGAGGTCGCGGCGCAGGACGGGGTCGAGGCCGACGGTGGGTTCGTCGAGGACGAGGAGTTCGGGGGTGCCGAGGAGGGCGACGGCGAGGGAGACGCGGCTGCGCTGGCCGCCGGAGAGGTTGCCGGCGAGGGCGTCGGCGTGGGTGGTGAGGTCGACGTCGGTGATGACCCGGGTGACGTTCTCGTGGCGGCGGCCGGCGGCTGCCCGGCCGGGGTCGAGGATCGCGGCGAAGTAGTCGAGGTTCTGGCGGACGGTCAGGTCGTCGTAGATGGAGGGGGCCTGGGTGACGTAGCCGATGCGGGTGCGCAGGGTGGGGTGGCCGGCGGGGCTGCCGAGGACGTCGAGGGTGCCGGTGACCTTGGCCTGGGTTCCGACGACGGCGCGCATCAGGGTCGACTTTCCGCAGCCGGAGGGGCCGAGGAGGCCGGTGACCCGGCCGCGCGGGACGGTGAAGTCGAGGCCGTGCAGGACGGTGCGGGGGCCTCGGACGACGGTGAGGTCACGGGCGCGGACGGCCGGTTCCTCCGTGGGCCGGGAGGAAGAATTCATCATGTGATGAATATTGCTCCCGGCCGGGTGCGCCGTCAACCCGTCGGGCTCGGGGGTGTCGTCGCGAGGAGGAGCAGGACCTCGTACGTCTCCTCGACGATCCCGTCGGGGAAGACCTCCAGGACGTGCCGTCGCTCCTCGGCGAGGTAGGCCGCGCTGCGCTCCTCGCCCTGCAGCAGGAACAGCGAGTGGCTGCTGAGGTTGGCGAGGTGGGTGTCGAGGGGGACGCGGCGGCTCCAGCGGATGTCCCGGCGTACGACGTCGAGACGGCCGGCGAGGTCGGCGGTGTGGTGGGAGCCGAGGGCGCGTTTCTCGGCGGAGACGTCGAAGCCGAAGTGGCGGGCGGCGCGTTCGCCGGCCTCCGCGATCCATGGCACGTCGAACGCGCTGGTGTTCCACCACAGGGCGAGCGCGCCGCCCGGGCGCAGCACTCGTACCGCCTCCGGGACGGCGTGGGCGGGGTCGGTCCAGTGCCAGGCCTGGGCGTAGGTGAGGAGGTCGGTGCGGTGGCCGGCGAGGGGGAGGGCGTCGCCGCTGCCCCGGACGACCGGCACGCCGGGGAGGGTGCGGCGGAACTCGGCCGCCATGCCCTCACCGGGCTCGACGGCGATCACGTCGGCGCCGCGCTCGCACAGGCGGGCGGTGGCTATGCCCGTACCGGCGCCGACGTCCACGACCCGGGAGCCGGCGAGGGGGCGGCCGGTCAGCTCCTCGATCGCGTCGAAGAGCGCGGGCGGGTAGGAGGGGCGGGCGGCCGCGTACTGGGCGGCGGCCGCGTTGAAGGAGTGCGCTCGGGTGGTGTGCGTGACCTGGCCGGACCTCGGTGTCGTCATACGGCCATGGTGGCCGGGCGCCAGGAGGACCGCGGGGATTTTCCGGCGGGGTCAGGAGCGGCGGCGGCGCTTCTTCGACGGGTTGCCCGAGCGGCGGGTGACGCGCTTGTCGTACTCCGCGCGTGCCTTGTCGTACTCCGCGCGGTGGAGTCTCTCGCCCGGCGCCTCGGTGAGGGAGCGGAAGAAGTAGGCGAGGAGGGAGCCGATGAAGCCGATGGACAGCAGGCCGCGCAGGGACGCCTGACGGTCGGGATCGGGGCGGGTGGTGTAGCCGGACCAGGTGTGGCGGAAGGCGAGCGCGCTGCAGATCGCGAACATGACGACCATGAGGAGCGAGACGAAGCTGCCGATGTCGGCGATCCGGAGCCCGTCGTAGGCGATGCGCAGCACGAAGCAGGCGGCCGCCGCCGCGGCGAGGGAGCCGACGGCGACACCGAGACGGCGGGCGGTGTAGCCGCCGGAGTGATCGACCCAGGTGGTGCCGAAGAAGCGGAGGGGCTCGGGCTGGGGACCGGCGAGGGCCCCCGGGGAGCCCGCGGGGCTGTCCGGGGTGGCGTTGGTGTCGTTCTCTGCTGCGCTCACCCGTCGATTGTGGCTCCTCCCCCACGCGTACGGGTGGGCGCCCCCTGCCGCCCCGGCGCCTTCGGGGCCCCTCCCGTGCCGGGGCCCCGTCGGCGTACCGCACGGACATCCGTGCGGGTCCCCTCGGACGGGGACCGCGCGTTCTAGCAGCGGGGCGCCACGTACCCGTCGCTGCCGGTGTAGATGTACGCGTCGGAGACGTACTGGCCGCTGCCGATGTTGTCCCAGACGTTCGAGGTGCCGTACGGGCCCGACACCCAGGTGCCGGTCGTCTGGCAGTTGATCCGGACCCGGGCGCCCTCGGACAGGACCCGGACGACCGAGTAGCCGGTGCCGGGGCCGCTGCGGACGTTCAGCCGGTGGCCCGGTGCCACCGGGTAGGAGGTCGCGGCGGCGGCCATCGTGGTGACCTCCGCCGCGGTCGCCTTCTCGTCCCCGCCCTCAATGTTCTGCGTCCGCTCCACAGACATGCGAAAACCTCCCCCGTTGGCCCCACGACTGTCGTGGGGTCACGTTGATTCCCCAGGAACAAGCCATGAAACACCAGTTCGTCACTCGTACACGAAGGTGGGCAAGTCGTCTCGGTCTCGTACGCACCATCGACTAGGCTCCGAACGTCGCGCGCGCGAACGAACAGCACGGGGGTGGTTCCATGGCGCCGCAGCGGAACGCCGGAGCGGGCGCGGAAGCGGAACTTCCCGAGTACGCCGGTCACTACCGTCTGGAGTCCTGTCTGGGCTCGGGTGGCATGGGCGTCGTGCATCTGGCGCGGAGCACCTCCGGGATGCGGGTCGCGGTGAAGGTCGTGCACGCCAGGTACGCCCTGGACCCCGAGTTCAGAGGGCGGTTCCGACAGGAGGTGGCCGCCGCGCGGCGGGTCAGCGGGGCCTTCACGGCGCCGGTCGTCGACGCCGATCCGGAGGGCGGGCGGCCCTGGATGGCCACCCTGTACATCCCCGGCCCGACGCTCTCCGAGCAGGTGAAGCGGAACGGTCCGATGGACCCGGACCAGTCGCGCCGGCTGATGGCCGGGCTGGCGGAGGCGCTACGCGACATCCACCGGGTCGGGGTCGTGCACCGGGACCTGAAGCCGAGCAACGTGCTGCTCGCCGAGGACGGGCCGAAGGTCATCGACTTCGGCATTTCCCGGCCACGCGACAGCGAACTGCGCACCGAGACCGGGAAGTTGATCGGCACGCCGCCGTTCATGGCGCCCGAGCAGTTCCGGCGGCCCCGTGAAGTGGGCCCCGCGGCCGACGTGTTCGCCCTCGGCTCGCTCATGGTGCACGCGACGACGGGACGCGGCCCGTTCGACTCCGACAGCCCGTACGTCGTCGCCTACCAGGTCGTGCACGACGAGCCCGACCTGACCGGCGTACCGGAGTCGCTCGCGCCGCTGGTGCTGCGGTGTCTCGCCAAGGAGCCCGATCACCGGCCCACGCCGGACGAGCTGATGCGGGAGCTGCGGTCGGTGGCGGCGGCGTACGACACCCAGGTGTTCGTCCCGGCGCCGCGGAGGCCCGACCCCCGGGAAGAGGCCGCGCCGGAGCCCCGGGCGGACGCACCCGGGAAGCGGCCCGCGCGGCGTCTCGGCAAACGGACGGTCCTGGTGGCCGGGGTGCTCTGCCTTGCCGTGCTCGGCGGACTCACGGCGGTTCAGGTGTTCGGCGACGGCACGGAACCGGTGCGGGAGACCACCGCCGCGCGGAGCACTCCGAAGGGCTTCGGGGCCTGGGAGGCCCTGCCCTCGGAGGGCGGCGGCATGCCCCAGTGCTCGTACGGGACGCGAGGGCTGCTGTGTGCGCTGCCCGGCGCGGTCTTCGCCCTCGATCCGGCCGACGGCCGCACGCTGTGGCGGCACGACGTCGCCGTGACAACCAGGAGCGAACCCCCGGTCGTGTCGGGCGGCCTCGTCCAGCCCTCCCTCGACCGGATCGGCGACCTGGAGGCACTCGACCCGGACACGGGCAAGCCGGTGTGGCGCGAGGACATGCCCGCGTACGAGGGAGTGCGGGCGGTCGGCGACATGCTGCTGCTGACCCACTCGGACGGGACGGTCACGGGCGTGGACAGCGCCTCGGGCGCGACCAGGTGGTCGCATCGGATTCCGGGGCAGGCCCTGCCGTACTTCCCCTCGCTCGCCGGGGAAGTGGGGGAAGCCGGGGCCGCCGGGGACGCCGGGGACGCCGGGGACGCCGGGGACGCCGGAAGCTCGGGCGGGCAGGCCGGGGAGCCGTCGGCGTACGCGTCGAGTCCGTCGGGGGACGGGAGCGGAACCCGGATCACCGCGGTGGATCCGGCGACGGGTGACGTGCGGTGGGACGCGGAGCTCGAAGGAGCCCTGACGCCCGTGGGGGTGACGGACGGGGCCGTGTACCTCCTGGCCGAGGGCGCGGTGTACGGAGACGCGAAGGCCGTCGTCCGCTACACGCCCGGCACGGGGACCGTCCGCCGGGTGGCGCTGCCGGTGCCGGTCGCGCAGGCGGAGGCCGGCGTGCACGGGGACACCGTGTACCTCATGGGTGCGGGCGGTTCGCTGGTGGCCGTCGACATGGCCGCGGGGAAACAGCGGTGGCGGCTGGAGACGGGCGTGAGCCGGGGCTCGAGGCCCGTCTCCGACGGACGGCACGTGTATGTCACGGCGCCCGACGGGCGGCTGCTGGGCATCGACGCCCGTAGCAGGACGCTCCTCGGGCAGACCCGGCCGCGGCTCGGCGCCGCGTCCGACCGCGTCCCCGCCGCACTGGCCGCGCCCGTACTCGCGGGCGGCCACGTCTACGCCGGTGCGCCCGACGGAACCGTGTTCGGCGTGGCGGGGCGCGACCCGGCCGACTGGTGATCCCGACGGGCCGCGCGATCCGGACGGGGCCGCGTACGCCGTGGTGGGACTGCGTTGGGGCCGCGTGTGCCGTGGTGGGGCACCTCCCGCCGTCCTGTCACCCCGAGGGGCGGCCAAGCCCGGCCGGCCCCCGCCGCCCGCCCGCCCGGGCGACGACGCGGGGCCGCCCCCCGTGGTGCGGGAGCGGCCCCGGCGCGGTCCCAGGGCCTCAGCCCAGCTTGCTCACGTCCCTGACCGCGCCCTTGTCGGCGCTGGTCGCCATCGCCGCGTACGCCTTCAGGGCCGCGGAGACCTTGCGGTCGCGGTTCTTCGGGGCGTACCGGCCGTCGAGGGCCTGCTCGCGGCGGGTCAGTTCCGCCTCGTCGACCAGCAGCTCGATCGAGCGGTTCGGGATGTCGATGCGGATGCGGTCGCCGTCCTCGACCAGGGCGATGGTGCCGCCCGACGCCGCTTCCGGGGAGGCGTGGCCAATGGACAGGCCGGACGTGCCGCCGGAGAAGCGGCCGTCGGTGATCAGGGCGCAGGCCTTTCCGAGGCCACGGCTCTTCAGGTACGACGTCGGGTAGAGCATCTCCTGCATGCCGGGGCCGCCCTTGGGGCCCTCGTAGCGGATGACGACGACGTCGCCCTCCTTGACCTGCTTGGTGAGAATCTTCTCGACCGCCTCGTCCTGCGACTCGCAGACGACCGCCGGGCCCTCGAAGGTCCAGATCGACTCGTCGACCCCGGCCGTCTTGACGACGCAGCCGTCGACGGCGAGGTTGCCGCGCAGCACCGCCAGGCCGCCGTCCTCGGAGTAGGCGTGCTCGGCGGAGCGGATGCAGCCGCCCTCGGCGTCCTCGTCGAGGGTGTCCCAGCGCTCGGACTGGGAGAAGGCCTCGGCGGAGCGCTTGCAGCCCGGGGCCGCGTGCCAGAGCTCGACCGCCTCCGGGGAGGGGGAGCCGGCGCGGATGTCCCAGGTCTTCAGCCAGTCGGCCAGGGAGGGGCTGTGGACGGAGTGGACGTCCTCGTTGAGCAGCCCCGCGCGGTGCAGCTCGCCGAGCAGGGCGGGGATGCCTCCCGCGCGGTGCACGTCCTCCATGTAGTACGTGCGGTTCTTGGCGACGTTCGGGGCGACCTTGGCCAGGCAGGGGACGCGGCGCGAGAGGGCGTCCATCTCGGTGAGGCCGAAGGGGACCTCGGCCTCCTGGGCGGCGGCCAGCAGGTGCAGGATCGTGTTGGTGGAGCCGCCCATCGCGATGTCGAGCGCCATGGCGTTCTCGAAGGCGGAGGCGGTGGCGATGTTGCGGGGCAGGACCGAGTCGTCGTCCTGCTCGTAGTAGCGGCGGGTCAGGTCGAGCACCGTGCGCGCGGCGTCCTCGTAGAGCGCCCTGCGGGCGGTGTGGGTGGCCAGGACCGAGCCGTTGCCGGGGAGGGAGAGGCCGATGGCCTCGGTGAGGCAGTTCATCGAGTTGGCGGTGAACATGCCGGAGCAGCTGCCGCAGGTCGGACAGGCGTTCTCCTCGATACGGAGGACGTCCGCGTCGGAGACCTTGTCGTTGGCCGCCTCGACCATGGCGTCGACCAGGTCCAGCGTGCGGACCGTGCCGTCGACCAGGGTGGCGCGGCCGGACTCCATCGGGCCGCCGGAGACGAACACCGTGGGGATGTTCAGGCGCAGGGCCGCGTTGAGCATGCCCGGGGTGATCTTGTCGCAGTTGGAGATGCAGATCAGGGCGTCCGCGCAGTGGGCCTCGACCATGTACTCCACGCTGTCCGCGATCAGGTCGCGGGAGGGCAGGGAGTACAGCATGCCGCCGTGGCCCATCGCGATGCCGTCGTCGACGGCGATGGTGTTGAACTCGCGCGGGATGCCGCCGGCCGCGACGACCGCCTCGCTGACGATGCGGCCGACCGGGGCGAGGTGGGTGTGGCCGGGGACGAACTCCGTGAAACTGTTGGCGACGGCGATGATCGGCTTCCGCCCGATGTCCGCACCGGGTACACCGGAGGCGCGCATAAGGGCGCGGGCGCCCGCCATGTTGCGTCCGTGGGTGACTGTGCGGGACCTCAGCTCGGGCATCGTCGCTCGCTCCTTCAGACCTTCGGGGAGTGGTCGGCCAGAGAGTTCTGACTGTCTCCGAGCGTACGCCGGTCATCCAGAGGGCGGGACGAGGCGTCCGGAATACGGGACGAATGTCTCAGTCGGGGCGGCCGGCGGCGGACGGTCGGACGCCCGTCCCGGACACCCGTCCCGGACGCCGGTCGCGGACGCTGGTCGCGGACGCCGGTCGCGGACGCTGGTCGCGGACGCCGGTCGCGGACCCGGCCAGGGGCTCGGCGGCCGGGCGACGCGGGCCTCAGTGGCCGGTGAGATGTCCCTGCACGACCGGCGCAACCCTTCTGATGATCTGCTCGGGGTCCGCCGAGGCCAGCGGCTCCACCTTGATCACGTACCGGATCATCGCGATCCCCACCAGCTGGGCGGCGGCGAGCTCGGCCCGCAGTTCCGCGTCCGGCACATCGAGCCGTCCGGCGACCCGGCGCAGCAACTGGTCACCGATCAGCCGGCGGAAGACGCCCGCCGCCGTCTCGTTGTCCACGGCGGAGCGGACGATCGCGATCAGCGGGGCCCGGGTCACCGGGTTCTCCCAGAGCCCGATGATCAGGCGGGTCATCCGCTCGCCGGCCTCCTCGACCGGACCGTCGAAGATCGTGTCCCGCACGGCGAACGCCGGTGCGTAGGCGACCTCCACCGCCGCCTGGAAGACCTGCTCCTTGGTTCCGAAGTAGTGGTGCACCAGCGCGGAGTCGACCCCGGCCGACTTGGCGATCCCCCGGACGGATGTCTTTTCGTATCCCCGCGCGGAGAACTCCTCACGGGCCGCGTCCAGGATGCGGTCCCGGGTCCCGGCCGATTCCGTACGCGGCGGGCGGCCGCGGCGCCGGGCCGTACCGTCGCCCCGCGCGGAGGCGCCGGAGCCGTCGCTCGCGGTGACGCCGGTCACCGGCGCGGCACCCTGAGCGCGGAGGACGAGGCCAGGTGCAGGCGGGTGAACGCCAGGGCCTCGGCCAGATCCGCCTCCCGCTCCGCGCTCGACATGGCCCGGCGGGTGTTGACCTCGATGACGACATGGCCGTCGAAGCCGCTCGTCGCGAGGCCCTCCAGCACCTCGGCGCAGGGCTGGTCACCGCGGCCGGGCACCAGGTGCTCGTCCTTGGCGGAGCCCCTGCCGTCGGCGAGGTGGACGTGGCCCAGGCGGTCGCCCATGCGGTCGATCATCCGCAGGGTGTCGGTGCGGGAGGTCGAGGCGTGGCTGAGGTCGATCGTGAAGTGGCGGTAGTCCTCTTTGGTGACGTCCCAGTCGGGGGCGTACGCGAGCATCTCGCGGTCGCGGTAGCGCCAGGGGTACATGTTCTCCACCGCGAACCGCACATCGGTCTCGTCGGCCATCCGCCAGATGCCGTCCACGAAGTCACGCGCGTACTGCCGCTGCCAGCGGAACGGGGGATGGACGACGACCGTGCCGGCGCCGAGCTTCTCCGCGGCCACCTTGGCGCGCTGGAGCTTGGTCCAGGGGTCGGTGGACCACACGCGCTGTGTGATGAGCAGACAGGGCGCGTGGACGGCCAGGATGGGGATGCGGTGGTAGTCGCTGAGTCTGCGCAGCGCCTCGATGTCCTGGCTGACCGGGTCGGTCCACACCATGACCTCGACGCCGTCGTACCCGAGGCGCGCGGCGATCTCGAAGGCCGTCGCCGTCGACTCCGGGTAGACGGAGGCCGTCGACAGGGCGACCTTCGCATCCGGGATGCGGACTACGTCCCTTGCTTCTGCCACGAGCCTCAGGTTACGGGGTGGTGTCGGGTGGATGCGGGGTGCCCGTTCGCCGTTGTGGCGATTGCCATACCGGGGATGCGGTTCCGGTGCGGTTCCGGTGCGGTTCCCCTGCGGTCCCGACATGGTCCCGCCCGGTCCCGGCATGCTCTCCCGCCGTGGTCTGTCGCGCGCCCGCGCCGGTCGACCCCGACGGCCACCGGCGTCTGTCGCGCACCCGCGCGGGTCGGCCGCCCGCGTGCCCCCCGCGCGGTGCCGCCGACCCACCGGCACACCCCGCGCGGCGCGCTGTCGGGCCGACGGCGCGCCGCGCGGCGCTATCGCCGGCCCATGTGGTCCAGGCGCCGGAGGATGACGCCCTCCCTCAGCGCCCAGGGGCAGATCTCCAGGCGTTCCACCCCGAACAGGTCCATCGCGCCCTCCGCGACCAGGGCCCCGGCCGTCAGCTGGCCCGCCCGGGCCTCGGAGACGCCGGGGAGTTCGGCGCGTTCGGCGGTGGTCATGGCGGCGAGCCGCGGCACCCAGGCTTCCAGGGACTCCCGTTTCAGCTCGCGCTGTACGTACGGGCCCTCGGCGGAACCGGGGGCGCCCGCGATACGGGCGAGCTGCTTGAAGGTCTTGGAGGTGGCCACCACGTGGTCGGGGACGCCCCGGCGGGTGAAGTCCCCCACCGTGCGCGCTATCTCGGTGCGCACATGGCGCCGCAGCGCGCGGACGTCGTCCGCCTCGGGCGGATCGCCCGGCAGCCAGCCGGCGGTGAGGCGGCCGGCGCCGAGCGGCAGCGACACCGCGGCGTCGGGCTCCTCGTCCATGCCGTAGGCGATCTCCAGGGAGCCGCCGCCGATGTCGATGACGAGCAGTTTCCCGGCCGACCAGCCGTACCAGCGGCGGGCGGCGAGGAAGGTGAGCCGCGCCTCCTCCTCACCGCTGAGCACCTGGAGCTCGGTCCCGGTCTCGTCGCGCACGCGCGCGAGCACCTCGTCGGCGTTGTCCGCGTCGCGCACCGCGGAGGTGGCGAACGGCAGCAGTTCCTCGACGCCCTTGTCCTCGGCCGCCCGGAGTGCCTCGTGGACGACCTCGATCAGTCTCTCCACCCCGGCGTCGCCGATCCCTCCGCTGTCGTCGAGGAGCTGAGCGAGGCGCAGTTCAACCTTGTGCGAGTGCGCGGGCAGCGGGTGCGCGCCGGGGTGCGCGTCCACCACCAGCAAGTGCACCGTGTTCGAGCCCACGTCGAGGACACCAAGTCTCATGTACGGAACGCTACTGCCCGCGGCACCGTGTGTTGCCCCGTTCGCGGCGGTCGAGCCGGTCCCGGACCCGGGCGCGGGCGACTTACCCTGGACGCGTGCCAAAGACGAAAAAGGCGAAGGACGAAAAGCCGGACAAGAAGGCCAAGAAGGACAAGAAGGCCGGTCCGGCCGGTGGTCCTTCGCGGGTGACAGCACCGCAGACTCCCGGGAAGGCGCCGGTGGGCGACGAGAAGGGGCTCGACTTCGCCCGCGCATGGGTGGAGTTTCCCGATCCGGCGGACGACGAGCAGGTCTTCCGCTGCGATCTGACCTGGCTGACCTCTCGCTGGAACTGCGTTTTCGGCAGTGGCTGCCAGGGCATCCAGGCGGGCCGCGCGGAGGACGGGTGCTGCACCCTGGGTGCCCATTTCTCCGACGAGGACGACGAGAAGCGGGTCGCGGAGCATGTGGCGAGGCTCACACCGGACATCTGGCAGCACCACGCCGAGGGCACGCGTAATGGCTGGGTCTCCGAGGACGAGGACGGCGACCGTCAGACCCGCCCGTTCCAGGGCTCCTGCATCTTCCAGAACCGGCCGGGGTTCGCGGGCGGCATGGGCTGCTCGCTGCACATCCTCGCCCTCAAGGAGGGCCGCGAGCCGCTGGAGACCAAGCCGGACGTGTGCTGGCAGCTGCCGGTCCGGCGGACCTACGACTGGATCGACCGGCCCGACGACACACGTGTGCTGCAGGTGTCGATCGGTGAGTACGACCGCCGCGGCTGGGGTCCGGGCGGTCACGACCTGCACTGGTGGTGCACCTCGGCCACCTCGGCGCACGGCGCCGGAGACCCGGTGTACGTCTCCTACCGCGCGGAGCTGACCGAACTGATGGGCAAGGCGGGCTACGACCGTCTGGCCGAGCTGTGCGAGGAGCGGCTCGCCTCACAGCTTCCGCTGCTGGCGCCGCATCCGGCGGACCCCGCCTGACCTTGGCCGCCGTTACGAGGTGACCGGGCTCGGTGTGCCGCTCTCGGCGGGCGGCGACGCGTTCCCCGGGCCGCCCGGCGAGTCCTCCGGTCCGGCCGGCCCCGAGTCGGTCGCCACCGGCTCCCCGGGGGTCGGACCGGTGGGCGTGGGGCCGCCCGTCGAGGGCCCGGGCTCCGGGGACGACGGCGGTTCGCCCGGCGTGGGCTCCGCGGGCTCGGGCGTCGTCGCGGTCGGCTCCGGGTCCGGGTCCGGGTCCGGGCCCGGCGACGACGGGGGAGGCCCGCTCGGGGTGCCCGGGTGCGCTGTGCCCGGAGCGCCGGGGTGGCCGGAGGGTGAGCCGCTGCCCGGGGCGGAGGGGGCGGTGCCGTAGCCGTCGATGGTCACGACGGAACCGGCGGGGGAGATGGCCACGGTCGCGCTCCAGTGGCCGGACGGCTCGCGCAGCTGATCGACGTACGCCCTGATCGTCACCGACTCGCCGGGGGCGAGCGTTCCCGACGACCGGCTCAGATACAGCCAGGACGCTCCCGTCGAGGCCGACCAGCGGACCGGCTCGGATCCCGTCGCGGTGAGGGTGATCAGCGTGGTGTCACCGCTGTGGCCGGCCGTGACACCCAGGGCGGCCGTGTCCTCGTGCCCCGCACCGGCGACACCGACGACCTCCACGGACACGTCCGCCTCACCGTTCTCGCCGAAGCGGAGGCCGGGGTGGGTGGTGGCGTTGCCGGTGTTCTCGTAGCCCGCGCCCGCCTCCTCGCCGTCGAGGTCGAACGTGCCACCGTCCTCCCGCGCGGAGGCCGGACGGCCGTCCTGGCCCTCGCCCACCGGGGTGCCGCGGTAGGCGGCCCACAGCGCGAACACGGGCGCGGCGACGACGGTGGCCACCACGGTCGTCGTCAGGGCACGCGCGCGCAGCCGGTCCCGGCGCGCGACACGGGCCTTGGGGTCCACCGGAAAGCCGCGCCGGTCGAAGCGGGGCGCCGCGCCGCGCGCGCGTGGGTGGTGTGCCATGGCGGCGTGCAGGGCCGCGCCGGGTGCTGGCAGGACGGGCAGCGCGTCCGGGGTGACGCTGGTGCCGGGCCAGCGGCCCGGGACGGCCCGCTCGGCGCGGCGGCGGCAGCGCGGGCAGTCGTCGACGTGCCGGACGAGTTCGCGGCGCAGGGTCGTGCTGAGCACGAACCGCCGGTCGCCGGTGAGGTGCGCCACTCCGGGGCAGGCCCCGGTCTCCACGACGGCGAGCGCCGCGCGGGTGCGTTCCACCTCGCAGGCCGCGCTGGCGAGCAGCGTGCGCGCGGCGGCGGGTTCCATCCCGAGCACGGCGGCGACCTCGTGGGCGGCGAGACGGTGCCGCACGGCGAGTTCGAGCGCCTCGCGCTGCGCCGGGGTGGTGCCGGCGGCCTCCGGCCAGGCCAGTTCGGCCAGTTCGCCGCGGCGCTGCTCCTGGACCTCCTCGGAGACGGCCGGGGCGGTGGTGGTCCCGGCCGGTCGCTTCCGCCCGGCGCGGCGCACGGCGTGGCCGGCCCGACGTTTTCGCCCGGCCTCGGCCAGCCTGCGCAGGCATGCCCAGCGCGCCAGCGCGTACAGCCAGGCCCTGCGGCTCCCGAGCTCGTCCGGGACGTGCCGGCCGCGGCGCTCGGCGAGGACGAGGACGTCGGCCAGGGCGGCGGTCGCCTCGTCGTGGTCGCACAGCACGGACAGGCAGTAGGTGAACAGGCCGTCCAGGTGGGGTTCGTAGCGGGTGGCCGGCCGCTGCGCCAGGGTGCGCGCGGCCCCGCGGTCGCGCACTTCCCGGTGCGTCCGGCGTGCTCCGGTCGTACGGGTCGAGGTCTCCGGGCCGCTGCTCGTCATTCGGCGACCGTAGGCGGCTCGGGGCGGCCGCTTCCGGCCCCCGGGGCACATTTAATCCGTACGGGTGAAACGATCCCTCAAACGGGGACAGGAACCTTTCACCACACGTGAGAGGGGCCCGTCCGAGGCGGCGGGAAGGGCAGCGCGCGGGGCGCGGGCAGAGGCACGGGCAGAGACCGGGCGGGGGCGCGGGCAGAGGGCGGGTGGAGGCGCGGGCAGAGGGCGGGTGGAGGGCCGGGCGGAGGGCAGGCGGAGGGCGGGGCAGAGACCGGGCCACGACCACCGGGACCTGCCTGCCCCCGTCGATGTCAGAGGGTGCCGTTACCTTTTCCGCATGGCTGCCCGTAGCAAGACGTCCAAGGACCGTCCGTCCTACCGCTGCACCGAGTGCGGCTGGCAGACGGCCAAGTGGCTCGGCCGCTGCCCCGAGTGCCAGACCTGGGGGACGGTCGAGGAGTACGGCGCGCCCGCGGTCCGTACGACGGCACCCGGCCGGGTCACCAGCTCCGCCCTGCCCATCGGCCAGGTCGACGGGCGTCAGGCCACCGCCCGTTCCACCGGCGTGCCGGAGCTGGACCGGGTGCTCGGCGGGGGACTCGTGCCCGGTGCGGTGGTGCTCGTCGCGGGCGAGCCGGGCGTGGGCAAGTCCACACTGCTGCTGGACGTCGCGGCCAAGGCGGCGAGCGAGGAGCACCGCACGCTCTATGTCACGGGCGAGGAGTCGGCGAGCCAGGTCCGGCTGCGCGCCGACCGTATCCACGCCATCGACGACCACCTGTATCTCGCCGCCGAGACGGATCTGGCCGCCGTGCTGGGCCATTTGGACGCGGTGAAGCCATCCCTGCTGATCATGGACTCGGTGCAGACGGTGGCCTCCCCGGAGATCGACGGCGCCCCGGGCGGCATGGCCCAGGTCCGGGAGGTGGCGGGCGCGCTGATCCGGGCCTCGAAGGAGCGCGGGATGTCCACGCTCCTTGTGGGACACGTCACCAAGGACGGCGCGATCGCCGGGCCGCGTCTGCTGGAGCACCTGGTGGACGTCGTCCTGCACTTCGAGGGCGACCGGCACGCGCGCCTGCGCCTGGTGCGCGGCGTCAAGAACCGCTACGGCACGACGGACGAGGTCGGCTGCTTCGAACTGCACGACGAGGGCATCACCGGCCTCGCGGACCCCAGCGGACTCTTCCTGACCCGCCGTGCCGAACCGGTCCCGGGGACCTGTCTGACCGTCACCCTGGAGGGCCGCCGCCCTCTGGTCGCCGAAGTGCAGGCGCTCACGGTCGACTCGCAGATCCCGTCCCCCCGGCGCACCACGTCCGGCCTGGAGACCTCCCGGGTGTCGATGATGCTGGCGGTGCTGGAACAGCGCGGCCGCATCAGCGCCTTGGGCAAACGGGACATTTACTCCGCCACGGTCGGCGGCGTGAAACTGTCGGAACCGGCAGCGGACCTGGCCGTCGCACTGGCACTGGCGTCGGCGGCGAGTGACACCCCGCTGCCGAAGAACCTCGTCGCGATCGGCGAGGTCGGCCTCGCGGGCGAGGTCAGACGGGTCACGGGCGTCCAGCGCAGGCTCGCCGAGGCACATCGTCTGGGCTTCACGCACGCCCTGGTACCGGGCGATCCGGGCAAGGTCCCGCCGGGTATGAAGGTGCTGGAAGTGGCGGACATAGGGGACGCGCTGCGCGTCCTTCCGCGCTCCCGTCGCCGAGAGGCCCCACGGGAGACGGAGGACCGCCGGTAGACTTTGCCCAGGTCTCGCCCGTCCGTACGAACCGAGTGCGCGAAACGGGGGCGCCCAGAACCTGCGACCGGAGGAGTGCAGTGGCAGCCATCGACCGGGCAGGAGCTCCCGGAAAGTCCGGCGGGAGCGCCGGTTCCGAGGGCCTGATGCGCGCCTCGCTGAGCGCCGTGGCACCCGGCACCAGCCTGCGTGACGGCCTGGAGCGCGTACTCCGCGGCAACACCGGCGGTCTCATCGTGCTGGGCTTCGACAAGACCGTCGAGACGCTGTGCAGCGGCGGTTTCGTACTGGACGTCGAGTTCACCGCGACGCGGCTGCGTGAACTGTGCAAGCTGGACGGCGGCATCGTCCTGTCGTCCGACCTGTCCAAGATCCTGCGAGCCGGTGTCCAGCTGGTACCGGACCCCACCATCCTCACGGAGGAGACCGGCACCCGGCACCGCACCGCCGACCGCGTCTCCAAGCAGGTCGGCTTCCCCGTCGTCTCGGTGTCGCAGTCGATGCGCCTGATCGCGCTGTACGTCGACGGCCACCGGCGGGTCCTGGAGGACTCCGCCGCGATCCTGTCCCGCGCCAACCAGGCGCTTGCCACCCTGGAGCGCTACAAGCTCCGCCTCGACGAGGTCGCCGGCACCCTGTCGGCGCTGGAGATCGAGGACCTGGTGACCGTCCGGGACGTCTCCGCGGTCGCCCAGCGACTGGAGATGGTGCGCCGCATCGCCACCGAAATCGCCGAATACGTGGTCGAACTGGGCACCGACGGTCGTCTCCTCGCCCTCCAGCTCGACGAGTTGATCGCGGGTGTGGAGCCGGAGCGCGAACTGGTCGTACGGGACTACGTGCCCGAGCCCACCGCCAAGCGCTCCCGCACGGTCGACGAGGCCCTGCACGAACTCAACGTGCTCACCCACGCGGAACTCCTGGAACTGTCGACCGTGGCCCGCGCCCTCGGCTACACCGGCTCCCCGGAGACCCTCGACTCGGCGGTCTCACCGCGCGGCTTCCGCCTGCTGGCCAAGGTGCCGAGACTGCCCGGCGCGATCATCGACCGCCTGGTGGAGCACTTCGGCGGCCTGCAGAAGCTGCTCGCCGCCAGCGTGGACGACCTCCAGACGGTGGACGGCGTCGGCGAGGCGCGGGCGCGCAGCGTACGCGAGGGCCTGTCCCGGCTGGCGGAGAGCTCGATCCTCGAGCGGTACGTCTAGCGGTAGGTCCAGCGGTATTCCAGCAGTACGTCCGGGGAACCCTCGGCCGTCGAGGCACCGGGAGAGGCTCGACCGCCCGCAGCCGAGCCGGTTCAGTCCGCCTCGAGCACGAACGACGTCCGTACCTTCTCGAACCCCGGCGCCTTCGCCTCCACCAGGTATGTCCCGGCCTTCGCCGCCCCCGCCTTCGGCGTCGCGCACTCCGGTGCGCTCGCCTTGCGGTCCCACTTCACCGTGTAGGTGATGCTCTCCCCGGCCGGCACCCGGAACAGCAGGCTCCGTGCCCCCTTGGGGCAGTCGTCCGACGCCCAGTACGCGTCGTCGCCGCTGGCCGGCGTGACCGTCAACACGGCATTGACCGGACCCAGATCGACCTTGCAGTCGCTGCCGGAGGTGTTCCGCGCGGTGAGCAGGAACGCGGGCGTCTGCCCGGGCTCATAGGTGTTGCTGGAGCTGCGCAGGCTGAACTTCACCGCGCCCGCCGCACAGTTGGGCAGGGTACCCCCGGACCCGGCCGGCAGGGCGTCCCCGGCGCCGACTCCGGCCGACGTACCCCCCTCGGACCCGCCACCCGCGCTGCCCCCGGCACCGCCGCCTGATCCGCCGGCTCCACCGGCTCCACCGGAGTCCCCGGGGTCACCGCCCGCGCCGTCGTCCCCCGACCCTGAACCGGATCCCGACGAAGAACCACCGGACCCGCCCGACCCCGACCCCGAACCACCGGAACCGTCGTCGCCCGACTCGTCGCGCCCGCCCGGCGCCTGGCTGATCGCCGGCCCCGAACCCGACGGTCCCGGAGTGATGGACGGCGCGGGATTCTTGCCGTTGGCCCCGTTGTCACCGCCGCCCCCACCGCCGCCGCCGCCGGACATGACGACCCAGGTGATCAACAACGCCAACAGGGCCAACATGGACAGCAGTACGGCCCTCCGACGCCAGTAGATGGTGGAGGGTAGCGGCCCGACCGGATTGCGCAGAGATCCCACGGCGCAAACCTTACGAGAGATCGGCGCGTTCGCTTGTCCCACCCGCCGCTCGGCTCACAACTTTTCCGGATCATCATTCCGGAACCCGCCTTGGACCGCTGACTTTCGCCAGGTACGGCACGCGGCGATCGCAGGCTGTGACCATTCCGACAGCTCACCTACGGTCCGTGATCGCGGACGCAACGGGGTTGGTACTCCCGGACGTTACGGCGCTGTGCCCGCTCGGATACGTAACCCCTGGGTGCGCGGGCCCGCTTCGAGGGTGGCACCGACCACGGCGATGGCGGCTCACAGCCCGAGCGGTTCCGCATCTGCGCCGGATGTCCGCGAACTCTTCCCGTCCGAGCATCCGTTGAGGATCCGTGACGGCAGCTCCTGAGCGGCGGTTGCCCCTCACCGCCACGCAACCGGCAGCCCGGACTCGACGGCGAGGGTGCCGAGTTGCTCGACGTCAGCACCGTCCGGCCGAGGAACGAGGCGCGGGTGGAGCGGGCAGAGCGGTGCTCTCGGCCGCGAGCGGTGCTCTCACGCGTGAGCGGTGCTCTCGGCCGTGAGCGGTGCTCGCACGGCGGAGGAGCGGTGCTCTCGGGCGCGAACAGTGATCGCAAGGGTGAGCGGTGCTCTCGCGCACTGCCCGCCCCGTTCCGTGTGAGCAGTGCTCTGCGTGGTGACCGTTGCTCCGGAATGCGGGCAGTGCTCTTCGACGTGAGCAGTGCTCTTGCGGGTGTCCCCTACCCGTCCGGCCGTGGCGCTTCCCCCGGAGGCGGGGCTCGGCGTGGCAGGATCGAGGGGTCATGACTGCTCCAACGAAGCCCCCGTACGGCGGCACCACCGATTCCGCGTCCGAGCGTGCTCCCGGTGAGCCGCTGCACTCCCCCGTCATCGACTGGTTCGACGAGCACGCCCGGGACCTGCCGTGGCGGCGCCCGGAGGCCGGTGCGTGGGGAGTGATGATCAGTGAGTTCATGCTCCAGCAGACCCCGGTGAGCCGGGTCCTGCCCGTCTACGAGCAGTGGCTCGGCCGTTGGCCACGCCCCGCCGACCTCGCGGCGGAATCGCCCGGCGAGGCCGTCCGCGCCTGGGGCCGGCTCGGTTACCCGCGTCGCGCGCTCCGGCTGCACGGTGCCGCCGTCGCCATAACGGAACGGCACGGCGGTGACGTACCGGCGGATCACGCCCAGTTGCTGGCGCTGCCCGGCATCGGCGAGTACACCGCCGCGGCCGTGGCGTCGTTCGCCTACGGGCAGCGGCACGCGGTGCTGGACACCAATGTCCGCCGGGTGTTCGCCCGCGCGGTCACCGGTACGCAGTACCCGCCGAACGCCACCACCGCCGCCGAGCGCCGGCTCGCGCGGACCCTGTTGCCCGAGGACCCCTCCACCGCCGCGCGGTGGGCCGCCGCCTCCATGGAGCTGGGCGCGCTGGTGTGCACGGCGAAGAACGAGTCGTGTCACCGCTGCCCGATCGCCGCGCAGTGCGCCTGGCGGCAGGCGGGCAAGCCGGCCCACGACGGTCCGCCGCGCCGCGGGCAGACGTACGCGGGTACGGACCGTCAGGTCCGCGGGCGCCTGCTGGCCGTGCTGCGGGAGGCGCACCAACCGGTGCCGCAGACCGCACTGGACCGGGTGTGGCACGAGCCGGTGCAGCGCGCCCGCGCGCTGGACGGCCTGGTCGCCGACGGGCTGGTGGAACCGATGCAGGGCGGCCTGTACCGGCTGCCGCTGACCTGATCCCGGGCCGGCCCGGCCGCAACCCCGGTGCCACGACCCCGGCCACCACCGCGGCCCCGGGGTGACCGGGCCCGGGCCCGCTTGCGATCCCCATGCCCGCGCCCGCTCCGTTCCATGGGCGGACAGAATCCACCGTCCGCTCGCACCCGTCACCACGGCACGATCGGCAATATCGCGCGATAAACGCATCAATCCTCCCCCTGATTCACCCCCTTCCTCCGTTCGTTACACAACCGACGGACAGCCGCGTGCTCCCCGCAGGCTTCTTCGGACAGTGCCGTGACAACCCCTCCGTACCTTCAGTCACGTGCTCGACGTGAGCACGAGAGACCCAGGGATCCCAGGCGGTACGGCCGGCTCGCGTGAGCAGGCCGGAACGGGGAGCGGAAGGCGGTTCACCATGGCGCAGGGCGAGGTGCTCGAGTTCGAGGAGTACGTCCGCACCCGGCAGGACGCGCTGCTGCGCAGCGCCCGCCGTCTGGTCCCGGACCCCGTGGACGCGCAGGACCTGCTGCAGACCGCGCTGGCCCGGACGTACGGCCGCTGGGAGACCATCGTGGACAAGCGGCTGGCCGACGCCTACCTGCGCCGGGTCATGATCAATACGCGGACGGAGTGGTGGCGGGCCCGCAAGCTGGAGGAGGTGCCCACCGAGCAGCTCCCGGAGCCCTGTGTGGACGACGCCACCGAGCAGCACGCGGACCGCGCCCTGCTGATGGACGTACTGAGGGTGCTCGCCCCGAAGCAGCGCAGTGTCGTGGTGCTGCGACACTGGGAGCAGATGTCCACGGACGAGACGGCCGCCGCCCTCGGCATGTCGGCCGGAACGGTCAAGAGCACGCTGCACCGGGCGCTCGCCCGGCTCCGCCAGGAGCTGGAGGCCCGCGATCTGGACGCACGCGCGCTGGAGCGTGAGGAGCGGGAGCGTTGCGCGGCCTGACCGGCGAGGGGCCCACGCGGCCCCGGACCACCGCCCGGGCGGCGATCGCGGCGACGGCCGTGTTCGCCGCCGTCGTGCTGTCCGCCGGCGGTTGCGGCACGGGCGGCACCGGAGCCCGGGACGAGGGCCCGGCACGCGCGGACTCGACGGCCGGCGTGGCCGCGCCGGTGGCCTCGCCCTCGCGGACCCCGGACCGGGTGAACGCCGTCCGGTTGGTCATGGCGGACCCGGCGGTCTCCACGCAGGTCAAGCGGGAACTCGAACCGTGCGTCGCCGACGAGTACCCCGTGGACGTAAGCTACGGGAACCTCACCGGAGGAGCCGTCGACGATGTCGTCGTCAACGTGCTGACCTGCGGGGACGCGGTGGGCGTCGGCTCGTACGTGTACCGCGACCAGGGCGGCGCGTATGTGAACGTGTTCACCGCCGAGGAGCCTCCGGTGTACGCGGAGATCGACCGCGGCGACCTCGTGGTGACCAAGCAGGTGTACGACCGGGGCGACCCGGTGTCGAATCCGTCCGGCGAGAACGTGATCACGTACCGCTGGGCGGCGGGCAGGTTCGGCGAGGAGTACCGCACGCACAACGACTACGGGCAGGTGGCCGGCCCCCAGCCCTCAGTGGTGCCCGACAGCTGAGACATGGCTCACGTGGTGAACCAACGGGGCCTGCTGAGCCGATGAAGGGGATGAACCCTCCGCGTGGCTCACGCGTCCCGTGGGGTGGGCCGAGAAAACGCCCCGGGTGGGCCGAGAGGATCGTGCTCGCACCGACCCGGGATCACACGAGGACTGAGAGCACCGGGATGGCAGACCAGACCCATGTCCTGTTCGTCGAGGACGACGACGTCATCCGCGAGGCCACCCAGCTCGCCCTGGAGCGGGACGGCTTCGCGGTCACCGCGATGCCCGACGGGCTGTCCGGCCTGGAGGCGTTCCGATCCGACCGGCCGGACATCGCACTCCTCGACGTCATGGTGCCGGGGCTCGACGGGGTGAGCCTGTGCCGGCGCATCCGGGACGAGTCGATGGTGCCGGTGATCATGCTGTCCGCGCGGGCCGACGCCATCGACGTGGTCCTGGGGCTGGAGGCGGGCGCCGACGACTACGTGACCAAGCCGTTCGACGGCGCCGTACTCCTGGCCCGGATCCGCGCGGTGCTGCGCCGCTTCGGGCGGGCGGAGGGCGGCAGGGGGGATCAGGCGTCACCGGACGACGGGGGCAGGCTGTCCTTCGGCGAGCTGGAGATCGATACGGAGGGCATGGAGGTGCGCAGAGCCGGGCAGCAGGTGGCGCTGACACCCACCGAGATGCGGCTGCTGCTGGAGTTCTCCACGGTGCCGGGCACCGTGCTCTCCCGCGACAAGCTGCTCGAGCGGGTGTGGGAGTACGGCTGGGGCGGTGACACGCGGGTCGTCGACGTCCATGTGCAGCGACTGCGTACGAAGATCGGCCAGGACCGTATCGAGACGGTCCGTGGCTTCGGCTACAAACTGAAGGCCTGAGCGAGCGGATGCGGGGGGATCTCCGGCGCCTGGTGACGGCGTGCGTCGAGCGGGTGGGTATCAATGCGGGGCTGAGGTGGAAGCTCAGTGCGGCCATCGCCTTGGTCGGGGCGCTGGTGGCGCTCGTGCTGAGCCTGGTGGTGCACAATGCCGCGCGGGTGTCGATGCTGGACAACGCGCGCGATCTGGCCGACGAGCGCATCATGATCGCCCAGCGCAACTACGAGCTGTCCGGGCGGCTGAACTTCCCCAACACCAAGATCGATGATCCCCTGCTGCCGAAGGAACTGCGGGAGAAGGTCGAGGCGGGGCGTCGGGCGACCTATGTGGCCGACGGGAGCGGCGCGCCGGACATCTGGGCGGCCGTGCCGCTGAAGAACGGGCATGTGATGTCCCTGCACTCCGGTTTCACCGATCGCAGCTCGGACATCCTGAAGGACCTCGACCAGGCCCTGGTGATCGGTTCCATCGCGGTCGTGCTCGGCGGCAGCGCACTCGGCGTGCTCGTGGGCGGGCATCTGTCGCGGCGGCTGCGCAAGGCGGCGGGCGCCGCCCACCGGGTCGCCAGGGGCGAGACGCATGTGCGGGTGAGGGAGGCCCTCGGCGGGGTGGTGCGGGACGAGACCGACGACCTGGCCAGCGCGGTGGACGCCATGGCGGACGCGCTTCAGCAGCGGCTGGAGGCCGAGCGCAGGGTCACCGCCGACATCGCGCACGAGCTGCGCACCCCGGTCACCGGTCTGCTGACCGCGGCCGAGCTGCTGCCCCCCGGACGGCCGACCGAGCTGGTGCTGGACCGGGCGAAGGCGATGCGCACCCTCGTGGAGGACGTGCTGGAGGTGGCCCGGCTGGACAGCGCGTCCGAGCGGGCGGAGCTGCAGGACATCCTGCTCGGCGAGTTCGTCGCCCGGCGGGTCGCCGCGAAGGATCCGGACGTCACCGTGCACGTGGTGCACGAGTCGGAGGTCACCACCGATCCCCGGCGACTGGAGCGGGTGCTGTTCAACCTGCTCACCAACGCCGCGCGGCACGGCAGGCCGCCCATCGAGGTCACCGTCGAGGGCCGGGTCATCCGGGTCCGCGACCACGGGCCCGGCTTCCCCGAAGGGCTGCTCGCCGAGGGGCCGAGCCGCTTCCGCACCGGCAGCGCGGACCGGGCCGGCCGCGGTCACGGTCTGGGCCTGACCATCGCGGCCGGTCAGGCCCGGGTACTGGGCGCGCGGCTGACCTTCCGCAACGTACGGCCGTCGGGGGCACCGGCGGATGTACCCGCCGAGGGCGCGGTCGCCGTCCTGTGGCTGCCGGAGCACGCGCCGACCGTCACCGGGTCCTATCCCCTGCCGACGTAGTCGGGAGGGTGCGGTACGCGGCAGGCCCCGGGGGCGCGGGTGCGCCGCCCGGGGGCCTGTGCGGTACCAGGAGGAAGGTCTCCTGTCAGACGGGCTCGGCCACCGCCGCCGCTGCCGGGGCGCCGTCGTCGGTGCTCCCCTTCTTGGGGCCCTCGCCCTTCAGGGGGACCTCCTTGACGAACACGGCCGCCGCCAGCGCGATGACCGCGATCACGGCACCGAGCAGGAAAGCGGAGTGGGTGCCCGAGGACACCGCGTGCTGGTAGGCCTCCCGGGCCGCGTCCGGCAGCTTGGCCAGGCTCTCGGCGTCCAGCTGGGCGGACTGCTCGGTCAGCCTGGAGCCCGTCGTGCCGGCCCGCTCGGCCATGACGTCCTGGACGCGGTGGTTGAACAGCGCGCCCATGATGGCCACGCCGAAGGACGCGCCCAGGGTGCGGAACAGGGTGGTGGACGAGGACGCCACGCCCATGTCCTTCATCTCCACGCTGTTCTGCGCGACCAGCATGGTGATCTGCATCAGACAGCCCATGCCCAGACCGACCACGGCCATGAAGACACCGGAGGTGAGGCGGGAGGTCCCGGTGTCCATCGTGGACAGCAGGTACAGGCCGACGATCATCAGCGCGCTGCCGACGACAGGGAAGACCTTGTAGCGGCCGGTGTTGGTGGTCACCCGGCCCGCGACCATCGAGGTGACCAGCATCGCGCCGAGCATCGGCAGGAGCAGCAGACCGGAGTTGGTGGCGGAGGCGCCCTGCACGGCCTGCTGGTAGAGCGGCAGGAAGAGCGTCGCGCCGAACATCACGAAGCCGACGAGGAAACCGATGACGGACATCAGGGTGAAGTTGCGGCTGCGGAAGATGTGCAGCGGCAGCACCGGTTCGGCGGCCCTGGTCTGCCAGAACACGAAGCCGACGAGCGAGGCGACCCCGAGGCCGATCAGCTCCATGATCCGCGCCGAGCTCCAGGCGTACTCCGTACCGCCCCAGGTGGTGACCAGGACGACGGCGGTGATGCCCACCGTCAGCAGCACGACTCCGAGGTAGTCGATGCCGGCCTTGGCCCGCTTCTTCGGCAGGTGCAGTACGACGGCCACGGCCGCCAGCGCGACCGCGCCGAGCGGCAGGTTGATGTAGAAGGCCCAGCGCCAGCCCCAGTTGTCGGTGATGGTGCCGCCGACCAGGGGTCCGCCGATCATGGCCAGCGCCATCACCGCGGCCATCATGCCCTGGTACTTGCCGCGCTCACGGGGCGGGATGAGGTCGCCGATGATCGCCATGACGCCGACCATCAGGCCACCGGCGCCCAGGCCCTGCACCGCGCGGAAGCCGATCAGCTCGCCCATGTTCTGCGCCATGCCGCTGAGCGCGGAGCCGATCAGGAAGATCACGATGGAGGTCATGAACGTGGCCTTGCGCCCGTACATGTCGCCGAGCTTGCCCCAGACCGGGGTGGAGGCCGCGGTCGCGAGCGTGTAGGCGGTGACCACCCAGGCCAGGTGTTCCAGTCCGCCCAGCTCGCCCACGATCGTCGGCATCGCCGTGCCGATGATCATGTTGTCGAGCATCGCGAGCATCATCGCGATCATGAGTGCGAGCAGGACCACCCGCACGCTGCGCGGCTGTTTGCCGCCGTCCTTCTCGGCGGCCCCCGCCGCCGGTGTGTCCGCGGTCTCCGCCGCAGGCGTGTCCGCCATGGTTCTCACTCCCCCGGCCACCGTCGCGTGGCCACCTCTACTTACTTGCCGCCCGGCCAGTTCACTACACTGGGAAGCTAGTCACGCAACTAGCCGGGCGTCAAGTAAGTTTTCGACAAGGGCGGGTCGAGCAGGAGGATGGGCGGCACCATGGACGGCACCAGACAGCGGCGCCGCGGGAACACCCGCCAGCGCATCCAGGACGTCGCGCTCGAACTCTTCGCCGAACAGGGCTACGAGAAGACCTCACTGCGGGAGATCGCCGAGCACCTCGACGTCACCAAGGCGGCGCTCTACTACCACTTCAAGACGAAGGAAGAGATCCTCGTCAGCATCTTCGAGGATCTCTCCCGGCCCCTGGAGGAGCTGATCGCCTGGGGGCGGGAACAGCCGCACGGCCTGGAGACCAAGCGGGAGATCCTCCACCGCTACAGCGAGGAGCTGGCGGGCGCCGCCCCGCTCTTCCGCTTCATGCAGGAGAACCAGGCGACGGTGCGCGAGCTGCGCATCGGCGAGATGTTCAAGACCCGCATGCTCGGGCTGCGGGACATCCTCATCGACCCGGACGCCGATCTGGTCGACCAGGTGCGCTGCGCGAGCGCCCTCTTCACCATGCACGCGGGGATGCACGTCCTGCAGGACGTCGAAAGCGACCCCGAGGAGAGGCGCAAGGCCGTCCTCGAGGTCGCCGTCGATCTGGTCACCCAGGCCCACCGGGGCTCCGGGGGCGCATAGGGCCGTACCGCGCCCGGGTCAGAACTGCACGCCCTGGGCGCGCAGGAACTTCGCCGGGTCCACGGCGGTGCCGTAGTTCGGGCTGGTGCGGATCTCGAAGTGCAGGTGGGGGCCGCTGGAGTTGCCGGTGTTGCCGGACAGGGCGATCTTCTGGCCGGTCTTGACGACCTGGCCGGCCTTCACGTTCACCGAGGACAGGTGGGCGTACTGGGAGTACGTGCCGTTGCCGTGCTTGATGACGACGGCGTTGCCGTACGCGGGGCCGTCACCGGCGCCGTTGCCGCCGGACTTGACGACGGTGCCGCCGTGGACGGCGACGACGGGGGTGCCGGTCGGGACGGCGTAGTCCTGGCCGGAGTGCTTCGAGGCCCACATGCCGCCGCTCTGGGCGTAGCCGGCGGAGAGCTTGTAGCTCTTCACCGGGTCGATCCAGGACGCGGCCTTCTTCTTGGCGGCGGCCTGCGCCGCCTTCTTCGCCTTGGCGGCCTTCTCGGCGGCGGCCTTCTTCGCCTCGGCGGCCTTCTCGGCAGCGGCCTTCTTCGCCTCGGCGGCCTTCTCGGCCTTGACGGCCTTGACCTCGGCGGCCTTGGCCTGGGCGGCTGCCTGCACCTTCGCGGCCTCGGCCTGGGCGGCGGCCTGCGCCTGAATCGCACCGGCGGCACTCGACGCGGCCGTGGTGTCGGCAGCGGCCGCGACCCCGGCCCCCAGTGCGACCGAGGCCCCCATTCCGGCGGCCAGCACGGCCGCACGGCTGCGGATCAGGGACGTACGGGAGAAGCGGGACGTGACGCGCTGGGTCATCTCAACCTCATCGAGAAGGGGACAGTGAAACCACCCGGCACACGAGACCGCGCCGTGGTGGCTGTTCAGTGGTAACCCTTCCGCCCGAAAAGCCGCAAAGGTGTGATCTACGACTTTTTGTAGTAGTCCGGGCGTGAGATGCAGATCTCTTGACAGACGCTTCTCTTTGGGCTGAAACCGCCATTTCAAGGGGCTCGATCACGGATTCGCCCGAAATATCCGCTTCCGCTTTTGCCGCTTTCCCACTATTCCGGCTAGTACCGGACATCGCGCCTGTGCAGCATGTCACCGGGGCGCGGCTCACGCCGCATCAGAAATGTGGCGCAGACCTCTAGGCGCCTACCGTCCGGTAACCCTACGGTTCACCTCGCGTCACCCTCGCACACGAGCATGTACACGCCATGTTGGCAGCGTCACGGACGTGAGAGGACCCCCACGAGATGAGAAGCCGACGCCCCTGGTTGCGCCGCGTATCGGTGACCGCCGTCTCCGCGACCGCGCTGATGGCCCTGGCCGCACCGGCCGGAGCCGCACCGCCCTCAGGCTCCCCCACGGCCGTCACCGCGGCCGTGGCCACCGCCGCGGAAGACGTCGACTACGAGACCTGGCAGCGGGACTGCCGGGCGGTCATGGACCAGGCCCTGCCCTATGTGAGGCAACGGATCGCGGACGCCGGGCCGGGTGAGAAGCAGGCCATCGTCCTGGACATCGACAACACCGCCCTGGAGACCGACTTCGGCTTCAGCTTCCCGCAGCCGGCCAACGAACCGGTCCTGGAGGTCGCCCAGTACGCCGAGGAACGCGGTGTCGACCTGTTCTTCGTCACCGCCCGCCCCGGCATCATCTACGCACCCACCGAGTGGAACCTCGACCGGGCCGGCTACGAGTCCTCCGGCCTGTACGTCCGCGGCTTCCTCGACCTGTTCAAGAACGTCGCCGACTACAAGACGGCCCAGCGCGTCGCCATCGAGCGCAAGGGCTACACGATCATCGCCAACATCGGCAACAGCCCCACCGACCTGTCGGGCGGGCACGCCGAGAAGACCTTCAAGCTGCCGGACTACGACGGTCAGCTCTCCTGATCCGCCCGCTGCCAGGACACAGGCCAAAGGGGACTGCCCCGGGACTCGGTCCCGGGGCAGTCCCCTTTGTTCGTTCGAGCCGGACGCGGCGGCTATGCGTCCTTGCTCAGGTTCGGGCCGGCTCCGCCCGCGGCCTGCTCGATCGGCGGGACGTCGGGCAGGGCCGACTTCTCCTCGCCGCGGAAGGTGAAGGTCGCGGACTCGCCCTCGCCCTCCGTGTCCACGACCACGATGTGACCGGGACGCAGCTCACCGAAGAGGATCTTCTCCGACAGCGAGTCCTCGATCTCCCGCTGGATCGTCCGGCGCAGCGGCCGGGCGCCCAGGACGGGGTCGTAGCCCCTCTTGGACAGCAGCTCCTTGGCGGGCTGGGACAGTTCGATGCCCATGTCCCGGTCCTTCAGGCGCTCGTCCACCTTCTCGATCATCAGGTCGACGATCTTCAGGATGTCGTCCTGCGTGAGCTGCGGGAAGACCACCACGTCGTCGACACGGTTGAGGAACTCGGGCCGGAAGTGCTGCTTGAGCTCGTCCTGGACCTTGTTCTTCATGCGCTCGTAGTTGGTCTTCGTGTCACCCGCGGCGGCGAAGCCCAGGTTGAAGCCCTTGGAGATGTCCCGGGTGCCGAGGTTGGTCGTCATGATGATGACCGTGTTCTTGAAGTCCACGACCCGGCCCTGGGAGTCGGTCAGACGACCGTCTTCCAGGATCTGCAGCAGCGAGTTGAAGATGTCCGGGTGGGCCTTCTCGACCTCGTCGAAGAGGACGACCGAGAACGGCTTGCGGCGCACCTTCTCCGTCAGCTGACCGCCCTCCTCGTAGCCCACGTAACCGGGGGGCGATCCGAAGAGACGCGAGACCGTGTGCTTCTCGCTGAACTCCGACATGTCGAGGGAGATCAGCGCGTCCTCGTCGCCGAAGAGGAACTCGGCGAGCGCCTTGGACAGCTCGGTCTTACCGACACCGGACGGGCCGGCGAAGATGAACGAGCCACCGGGGCGCTTCGGGTCCTTCAGGCCGGCACGGGTACGGCGGATCGCCTTGGACAGCGCCTTGACGGCGTCCTTCTGGCCGATGACCCGCTTGTGGAGCTCGTCCTCCATGCGCAGCAGGCGGGACGACTCCTCCTCCGTGAGCTTGAAGACCGGGATGCCGGTCGCCGTCGCGAGGACCTCGGCGATCAGGTCGCCGTCGACCTCCGCGACGACATCCATGTCGCCGGCCTTCCACTCCTTCTCCCGCTTCGCCTTGGCGGCGAGGAGCTGCTTCTCCTTGTCGCGCAGGGAGGCGGCCTTCTCGAAGTCCTGCGAGTCGATCGCGGACTCCTTGTCCCGGCGGACCCCGGCGATCTTCTCGTCGAACTCGCGCAGGTCCGGCGGCGCGGTCATCCGGCGGATGCGCATCCGCGACCCGGCCTCGTCGATCAGGTCGATCGCCTTGTCCGGCAGGAAGCGATCCGAGATGTAGCGGTCGGCGAGGGTCGCCGCCTGGACGAGGGCCTCGTCCGTGATGGAGACGCGGTGGTGCGCCTCGTAGCGGTCCCGGAGGCCCTTGAGGATCTCGATGGTGTGCGGCAGGGACGGCTCGGCGACCTGGATCGGCTGGAAGCGGCGCTCGAGGGCCGCGTCCTTCTCCAGGTGCTTGCGGTACTCGTCCAGCGTCGTCGCACCGATGGTCTGCAGCTCACCGCGGGCCAGCATCGGCTTCAGGATGGAGGCGGCGTCGATGGCGCCCTCGGCGGCACCCGCACCGACCAGCGTGTGCAGCTCGTCGATGAACAGGATGATGTCGCCGCGGGTGCGGATCTCCTTGAGGACCTTCTTCAGGCGCTCCTCGAAGTCACCGCGGTAGCGGGAGCCGGCGACCAGGGCACCGAGGTCCAGGGTGTAGAGGTGCTTGTCCTTCAGGGTCTCGGGCACCTCGCCCTTGACGATGGCCTGGGCCAGACCCTCGACGACGGCGGTCTTGCCGACGCCGGGCTCACCGATCAGCACCGGGTTGTTCTTGGTACGGCGGGACAGCACCTGCATGACCCGCTCGATCTCCTTCTCGCGCCCGATGACCGGGTCGAGCTTGGACTCACGAGCGGCCTGGGTGAGGTTCCGGCCGAACTGGTCGAGGACCAGGGACGTGGAGGGGGTGCCCTCGGCAGGACCGCCGGCCGTGGCGGTCTCCTTGCCCTGGTAGCCGGAGAGCAGCTGGATCACCTGCTGCCGCACCCGGTTCAGATCGGCGCCCAGCTTGACCAGGACCTGGGCGGCGACGCCCTCGCCCTCACGGATCAGGCCGAGCAGGATGTGCTCCGTGCCGATGTAGTTGTGGCCCAGCTGAAGGGCCTCGCGGAGCGACAGCTCCAGGACCTTCTTGGCACGGGGGGTGAAGGGAATGTGACCCGACGGGGCCTGCTGGCCCTGCCCGATGATCTCCTCCACCTGCTGGCGGACCGCCTCGAGCGAAATCCCGAGGCTCTCAAGGGCCTTGGCGGCGACACCCTCACCCTCGTGGATCAGGCCCAGGAGGATGTGCTCGGTGCCGATGTAGTTGTGGTTGAGCATCCGGGCTTCTTCCTGAGCCAGGACGACAACCCGCCGCGCGCGGTCGGTGAACCTCTCGAACATCGTTAATCGCTCCTCAGAGCGGTCAGGCAGTGGGGGGAACTTCCCCTCCCTGTCCTTCCGCAGCTTAGTCCCGCAAGCGGGGACCGCTCATTCCAACTGCCGACACCGTCGATGGCCTCCTGACCCCGCTCACGCCGACATCTCCTCCAACCCGATGGTGCGAGACGATGTTCCCGCAGGCCAGGCAGTTACCCTCATCGCCAGTACGCCCGTGGCGAACGGAAGACGTGCCGCCCTGCGTGTCGTCCCCTCTCACTAGGGATGTCTTACCCGCTGCTACGGACAGTCCATGCCGAGTGCACGGCATCCCTCCGCTACGGGCGAACAACCTTGCGCCTCCCCTCACCCCCACGCGCCCCCCTGTTCGACGCTCTGCGTATGCACGCACACACCCAGCGTAACCTTCCCCGCCTTCGTGCGGTTGCGCGGGGCATGGGTGGCATCCTCTCCGCCGGCGTCCCGCCTCCCCGTCGGCCGCTCACGCCGAGTCACGACGGCATCGGACTCTGGTACGAGAACGTGCTGGGCTGGCCCACGGTGCCCGGAACTCCGGTGCGGCTGGCGGTGGGGGTGCTGTTCGACGTCCTCGACGTGCCCGCCGAGGCCGGGTACGCGACGCTGGAGCATCTGGAGCACCTGGGGCGCCGGGGGCCCCTGGAGCCCTCCGGGCCTCCGGGGGGCCTGGGACCGCCGGAACACCGGGAGCGCTTCGGACAGGGCTTCCCGGTGGCTCTGTCCGGCGGCCGGATGCGGCTGCTGGTGGCCCCGGGCAGCGCGGAGGAGCTGCCGGGACTGCTGGAGTGGCTGGACTGGGGCGCATCGCTGGAGCTGGACCTGAGGGCCATCGGGAGCGGCGGGCTTCTGGAGGCTCCCTGCCCCGTTCCCGCCTGCTCCGTCGCGGCCCCTGGCGCGGTCTCTGGCGCGCTGTGCAGTTCGCAGGGGGCCGCCGTGTGGCTGCGGCCCCCCGAGCCGGGACTCGAGGCCGAGGCCTCGCTGCCGACGCTGTCGGCGATGGGCACGAGGGGTGTCAGGGGGGACGGTGCCGGCCCCCCGGATCTCGTGCGGCTGGTGAACACGGTGGCGACACACATCCACCGGGTGCGGCTGCGGCGCGCGCGTGCGGCCGCCGCCGTGCGGACCGACGGTCAGCCGTTGGCCTTTTCGTAGGCCTCGCGAATGGACGCCGGAACGCGGCCACGGTCGTTGACCTCGTAACCGTTCTCCTTCGCCCACGCGCGGATGGCCGCGGTGTCCTGGCTGCCGCCCGAAGAAGCACGTGCCTTTCCACGCCCGCCCGCAGCACGGCCTCCGGTGCGACGGCCACCCTTCACGTAAGGCTCGAGAAGGCCACGGAGCTTGTCCGCATTGGCAGTGGTGAGATCGATCTCGTACGTCTTGCCGTCCAACGCGAACGTCACGGTCTCGTCCGCCTCGCCGCCGTCGAGGTCATCGACAAGAAGGACCTGAACCTTCTGTGCCACCGGATTTCCTTTCATCGATAACTTGAGGGCCGGGGTGTGCCGGCGTCCGCCGTATCGCCGCCCCTTGTTATATGCAGTACCGCAGTACTGCAGTACTCCGGAAAGCAAACCGCTTTTGCCGTAAAAACACAAACCCCTGGCAGAGACCCGATGCCCGCAGCGGGTACGGAAACGTGCGCGTTTCGGACATAGGGCACCGGGGCAAGGGGTGCCGTGCGGAATCGACCCGCGATCACAGATGCAGAAGCATCCGGCTGTTGCCCAGGGTGTTCGGTTTCACGCGTTCGAGACCGAGGAACTCCGCGACGCCCTCGTCATAGGAACGCAGCAGCTCCGCGTACACATCGGTGTCGACGGGTGTCTCACCGATCTCCACGAAGCCGTGCTTGCTGAAGAAGTCCACTTCGAAGGTCAGGCAGAATACCCGCCGAACACCGAGCCAGCGGGCCGTCTCCAGCAACTTCTCCAGCAACCGGTGTCCGACGCCGGCGCCCTTCAGGCCCGGCTTCACGGCGAGAGTGCGGACTTCCGCGAGGTCTTCCCACATCACGTGCAGGGCGCCGCAGCCGACCACCTCCGCGTTGTCGTCCCGTTCCGCGACCCAGAACTCCTGGATGTCCTCGTAAAGCGTCACGGTCGCTTTGTCGAGCAGGATGCTCCCGCGGACGTACACGTCAAGGAGACGGCGTACGGCCCCCACATCGCTGGTACGGGCCCGCCGGACCGTGAGGGCATTTGCGGTGACTTCGGGGCTGTCTGCTGACATGAGCGGACGCTATCGTCCGCCGCGGTCCTCGGCGGAGCCGGGGTTCTCGTCGGTGGTTTCCGGGAGCTGGACGATCCGTACCGCGTCGGTGAGAGCCTGGCGCTGTTCCTCGCTCATCATGCCGAAGAAGGCGACGAGAGCGGCCGCCGGGTTGTCGCTCTGCGACCACGCTTCGTTCATCAGCGCCGCGGCGTAGGCGGCGCGAGTGGAGACCGCCTCATATCGATAGGCCCGGCCTTCGACCTCTCGGCGCACCCAGCCCTTCTGATGGAGATTGTCCAGAACGGTCATCACCGTGGTGTACGCGATGGACCGTTCCTTCTGCAGATCTTCCAGGACTTCCCGAACGGTCACCGGGCGGTTCCACTTCCACACCCGCGTCATGACCGTGTCTTCGAGTTCTCCCAGTGGGCGAGGCACAACTCGAACAATAGTGGGAGACCCTGACAAGGGCATGCCGGGCGGGACCGACCCGGGCAAACATGCGTAAAAGGGCGTACGGGTTCGGGGTCGTACGCCCTTGAGGGGGGTGGGGGGTGCGGTGGTGCCGGTGTCAGGCCTCGGCCTTGGGGGAGGACCCGGTGCCCTCGGCCCTTGCGAGGGCCGCGTCCACGACGGCGTCCTCCTTGGCCTTGTTGGCGCCGCCCTGTGTCTTCACGATCACTCGGATGACGCCGATGAAGAGGATGGCCATGACCGTCGGGGGGAGGAGCGCGGAGACGTAGTCCATGGCTCCAGGGTAGCCAGGGGAGGCCGTCAGCCTGCGGCCAGGTGCTGGCCGGGCGGGGGCGTGGCCGGTTTACGGCGGGGGAACACCTCGCCGGGGGTGGGGACGGGGCGACGGGTGGGCTTGGGGGTGGGGGTGGGGGTGGGGGTGGGGGTGGGGGTGGGGGTGGGGTTCGGTGCGGGACGAGGCGTCGAGGGCTTCTCCGCGGGCTTGCCCTGGTCCTTGTCCTTGTCCTGGCCCTGGTCTTGGCCCTTGTCCTGATCCTTGACGGTGGCTGCCCGGCCCCCGGGGAGGGCGGTGAGGCGCGTGCGTTCGCAGCGGCGCAGGAGGGCGGCGGCGGTGGGGTTGCCGCGCAGGGCACGGAGGGCGGCCAGATCGTCGAGGCAGGGGCGGTAATCGGCGCCCAGCCCCTCCTCCAGGAGCGTGAGATAACCGGCGGTGGTGCCGGGGAGGGCCGCTCGGTACCGGCCTAGGTCGGCCAGGAGGAAGGCGCGCAGCCGGACGCTCTCCCGCGTCGCCTCGTCGAGGGAGTCGGCGAGGCTGAGGCAGTCCTGGACGTCGTCGGCCGTGGCGGGGGCGAGGTGCAGGGCGAGGGCGAGGGCGCGGCGGAGTACGCGCAGCTCCTCCGCGCCGAACGCCATGCCGCCGCGGGATCCGTAGGGCGTGGGCATGATGCGACAATACGCGCTAATCAGACAAACAACGCGTATGGGGTTGTGGTGTGGCGCGGAGTGCCACCCGGGTGGATGTGGGGACCCGTGGCGGGGGTGCGGGTTCGGCGGGGGTGCGGGTCCCATGCCTGCGGCGCGGGCGCCTGCCCGGCGGGGGTGCAGGTCCCATGCCTGCGGCGCGGGCGCCTGCCCGGCGGGGGTGCAGGTCCCATGCCTGCGGCGCGGGCGCCTGCCCGGCGGGGGTGCAGGTCCCATG
>NZ_JBITRU010000051.1:15528-39987 GCF_044540255.1 Streptomyces sp. NPDC086080 | reverse complement strand
GACTATCCGCTGCATCTTGGTGTCACGGAGGCCGGTCCCGCGTTCCAGGGGACGATCAAGTCGGCGGTGGCCTTCGGTGCGCTGCTGTCCCAGGGTATCGGTGACACCATCCGGGTTTCGCTGTCGGCCCCGCCGGTGGAGGAGATCAAGGTGGGTATCCAGATCCTCCAGGCGTTGGGGCTGAAGGAGCGGCGGCTGGAGATCGTTTCCTGTCCGTCCTGCGGCCGGGCCCAGGTGGATGTCTACAAGCTGGCCGAGGAGGTCACCGCGGGGCTGGACGGCATGGAGGTCCCGCTGCGGGTGGCCGTCATGGGCTGCGTCGTCAACGGGCCGGGCGAGGCCCGCGAGGCCGACCTCGGGGTCGCCTCCGGCAACGGCAAGGGGCAGATCTTCGTGAAGGGCGAGGTCATCAAGACCGTGCCCGAGTCGAAGATCGTTCAGACGCTCATCGAGGAGGCGATGAAGATCGCCGAGCAGATGGAGAAGGACGGCGTCACCTCGGGAGAGCCGCAGGTCTCGGTCGCCGGCTGACGGAGCGCCCCGGCCGCGGGGCGGCACCACCCGGTCCGTCGGCGGGCGCCTCGGGGGAACCCGAGGACGGGTTCCGGCCGGGAACCGGGGCGGCGATGCCCGGCTTCCGCGGGTACAGTGCGGACATCAGGCAGACCCCTTTGTGTGAGGCCCCCGCACTTGTTGACGCAGACCACTTCACGGGTCCTCGAACCGAGTGACCTGGACGCCGCCCTCGCCGTACTCCACCGCGAGCCGGTCGCGAACGCCTTTGTGACGGCCCGGGTCCAGATCGCCGGCCTGGACCCGTGGCGGCTCGGCGGCGAGATGTGGGGCTGGTACGAGGGGGGCGTCCTGACGTCCCTGTGCTACGCCGGCGCCAACCTCGTACCCATATGCGCCACCTCCCGTGCAGTCCGCGCCTTCGCCGACCGCGCCCGCCGGGCCGGGCGCCGCTGCTCCTCCATCGTCGGCCCGGCAGTTCCCACCGCCGAGCTGTGGCGGCTGCTCGGACCCCAGTGGGGCCCGGCGCGCGAGGTCCGGACCCATCAGCCCCTCATGGTCACCGACCGCATGCCCGACGATGTCGCCCCCGACCCCTACGTCCGCCGCGTCCGCAAGGACGAACTGGAGACGATCATGCCGGCGTGTGTGGCGATGTTCACCGAGGAGGTCGGCATCTCACCCCTGGCCGGCGACGGCGGACTGCTCTACCAGGCCCGGGTCGCCGAACTCGTCGGCGCGGGCCGGTCCTTCGCCCGCTTCGACGCCGACGGCAAGGTCGTGTTCAAGGCCGAGATCGGGGCCGCGACCGACCGCGCCTGCCAGATCCAGGGCGTCTGGGTGGCCCCCGAACACCGCGGCAGGGGCGTCGCCGCCCCCGGCATGGCAGCCGTCCTGCGGTACGCCCTTGCCGACACCGCCCCCGTGGCGAGTCTCTACGTCAACGACTTCAACACCCCCGCCCGCAGGACGTACGAGAGGGTCGGCTTCCAGGAGGTCGGCGCCTTCATGAGCGTGCTGTTCTGACCCGCGCGTCCCTGTAGTCTCCCCGGCATGTTGCGCTTTCCCGGTCACGACCGCTCCGACCCCGACGACATCGTGATCGGCCCCCTCGACCTGCCCGGTCACGTCGACGAGGCGCTGGCCGTGCAGGCGCTGGCGTTCGGGCTCGGCCCCGACGAGGTGGCCGTGCGCCGGCAGATCGTGCTGCGCCACATGACCTTCCCCGGTGCCAGGGCCTTCGGCGCCACCGTCAAGGGCCGCCTCGTCGGCTTCGTCTACGGCATGCCCAACGACCGCACCCACTGGTGGTCCACCGTCGTCGAGCCCTATCTCCGCGCCCGGGGCCACGGCGACTGGCTCGACGACTCCTTCGTCATCACCGAGCTGCACGTCCACCCCCGCCACCAGCGGCACGGCATCGGCCGCGCCCTGATCACCACGATCACCGACGGCGCCGAACAACCCCGCTCGATCCTTTCCGCGATCGACGTCGAGAGCCCCGCCCGCCACCTGTACCGCTCCCTCGGCTACCAGGACCTCGCCCGCCAGGTCCACTTCCCCAGCGCCGCCAGGCCGTACGCCGTCATGGGCGCCCCGCTGCCGCTGCCGCGCGGATAGCCGGACGGTTCACGATCGCGGACGGCCCGGGACCGCCGACGGCGGACGGCGGGTTATCGATTTCCGCCGCCGCGTCCCGCCCGGCTAACCTCCATGTCATCCACTCAGACGCAGCAGGAGTACGAGAACCATGGCGAACGCACCGGTCCAGCGCATGTCCCAGTTGATGGCGAAGACGCTGCGCGACGACCCGGCGGACGCCGAGGTCCTCAGCCACAAACTGCTGGTCCGCGCGGGCTATGTGCGCCGCACCGCCGCCGGCGTCTGGACGTGGCTGCCCCTCGGCAAGAAGGTCCTCTCCAACGTCGAGCGGGTCGTCCGCGAGGAGATGGACGCCATCGGCGCCCAGGAGGTCCTGCTCCCCGCCCTGCTGCCGCGTGAGCCCTACGACGCCACCGGCCGCTGGGACGAGTACGGCCCCGAGCTGTTCCGCCTCCAGGACCGCAAGGGCGGCGACTACCTCCTCGGCCCCACCCACGAGGAGATCTTCACGCTGATGGTGAAGGACCAGGCGTCCTCCTACAAGGACCTGCCGGTGATCCTCTACCAGATCCAGACCAAGTTCCGCGACGAGGCCCGCCCCCGCGCCGGCATCCTGCGCGGCCGCGAGTTCCTGATGAAGGACTCCTACTCCTTCGACCTGGAGGACGAGGGCCTCGCCCGGTCGTACGCGCTGCACCGCGCCGCGTACCAGAGGATCTTCGAACGCCTCGGCCTCGACTACCGCATCTGCGCGGCCACCGCGGGCGCCATGGGCGGTTCCAAGTCCGAGGAGTTCCTCGCCCCGGCCGAGGCCGGCGAGGACACCTTCGCGGACTGCCCCCACTGCGACTTCGCCGCGAACACCGAGGCGATCGCGTATGAGCTGAAGCCGGTCGACGCCGCCGGTGTCCCGGCCGCCGAGGACATCCCCACCCCCGACACGCCGACGATCGAGACCCTCGCCGCCTCGCTCGGCGTGCCGGCCTCGGCCACGCTGAAGAACCTGCTGGTCAAGGTCGACGGGGAAATCGTCGCCGTGGGCGTGCCCGGAGACCGCGAGGTCGACATGGGCAAGGTCGAGGCACACTTCGCCCCGGCCGTGGTGGAGATGGTCACCGAGACGGACTTCACCGCCCGCCCCGACCTGGTACGCGGCTATGTCGGCCCGCAGGGCCTGGACAAGGTGACGTACCTCGCCGACCCGCGCGTCGCGCCCGGCACCGCCTGGATCACCGGCGCCAACAAGGCGGACACGCACGCGAAGAACGTGGTCGCGGGCCGTGACTTCGAGGTCGACGCGTACGTGGACGTCGTGGTCGTGCAGGAGGGCGACCCCTGCCCCAAGTGCGGCACCGGACTGCGCCTGGACCGCGCCATCGAGATCGGGCACATCTTCCAGCTGGGCCGCAAGTACGCCGACGCCCTCAAGCTCGACGTCCTCGGCCAGAACGGCAAGCCGGTCCGCGTCACCATGGGCTCCTACGGTGTCGGCGTCTCCCGCGCGGTGGCCGCTCTCGCCGAGCAGACCGCCGACGACAAGGGCCTGTGCTGGCCCGCGGAGGTCGCGCCGGCGGACGTGCACGTGGTCGCCGCAGGCAAGGCACTGCAGACGGAGCTGGCCCTGGACGTCTCGGAGAAGCTGTCCGCCGCGGGCCTCCGCGTCCTGGTCGACGACCGCGCCGGGGTCTCCCCGGGTGTGAAGTTCACCGACTCGGAGCTGATCGGCGTCCCGCAGATCCTGGTCGCGGGCCGCCGTGCGGCGGAGGGTGTGGTCGAACTGAAGGACCGCAGGACCGGCGAGCGCGAGGAACTGACCGTCGAGGAGGCGATCACCCGCCTGTCCGGCCGCTGACGCCGTCAGGTGGCCGGACGCGCCGGGGCCCGGTCCTGGACGGACCGGGGCCGGCTCCGGGCGGGCCGGGCGTCGATGCCGCCGCTCCGTTCAGCCGGTGACGGGGCGGCGGGGGTGCGGGGCGGTAGGTTCCGGCGTCAGCAGGCTTGGGCGGTGACCGCTTGGCCGAGCAGTTCCACGGGTAGTGTCAGCCGCTCGCCGCAGAAGCACAGGAGCGTGCTGCCGGTGGCCTCCGGCGCGCCCAGGTCGATCGTCAGGAGCGCACGCAGTTCCCGGACCGCGTCGAGCAGGTGGGAACCCTTCGCGACGAGGATGCTGACCTCGTCCGGATCCCATACGACGGGTTCCGGCAGATCGTCTGCCACAGAGATGTGGATGCACATGGCTGTCTCCCAGGGACGCACGAACGGCATGAATTCCGCTCCGGGAGGCCAGCGGTTCGTCGATGGTATCGATGCGGGTGAGTACCTGTGGGGCATTCCGCGCATTCACCGAAGAGGAGTCCGCCGCCGGGCGTAAGGGGACGCTCAGGTGATCCGGCTGACCTGAAGCATGGCTTCCGCGTCCTTGACCAGTGCGCGCTGCCGGGCCTCCGGCAACTGGCGGTAGAGCTTCAGCAGCCGTGCCTCACGTTCGTCCCGGCTGGGGCCCGGGACGGGGCGCCCGACAGCCTCGAAGAACTCCTTGGGAGTCGTCCGCACGCCCCACCGCCGGAACACCTCGACCATCGCCCGCAGCTTCTCCGGGGCGATCCGTGAGGTGCCGCGGGTACGGTTCATCCAGGCGTTGAGCGTCTGGTACGAGATGCCCGCCTCTTTGGCCAGGTCCTTCTGCGTTCCGCTCTGAGGCAGGGCGAGGAGGCGCTCGATGAGCGCCGCGAGATCTTCACCCGGGTGCTCCGGGTCCCCGCCGGGGTGTACCGGATCATCACCGTCGGGCGGGGAAAGAGGCCTTTGTCGGTTCGTCACACGTCAGAGGATCGAGCATCGCTATCTACAAGCGCAAGTAGATTGCAGATCGATGTGGGATCGTACGCCATGCGCCCGGGCGCGGGGGTGCGCCGGGCGCGACCGTCTCCGCGTTTCACTCCCCGGACGGACCCCGGACCATCGACCTTGACGCGGTATGCGTCTACATGGAGACTGTAGATGTCTTCCGGAGGTGCGGTCCGCTCACCGGCGAGGCCGGGCGGGCTGCGCCCGGATCGTCGCTTCGCACCGCGTGAATCCACATCTACATGAAGATTGCATACGAACGTCGGCGAAGGAGTACCACCCGTGTCCTTACCCACCCGCGTGAGAACCGCCCCGGACGCCTCCGAGCCGGCCTGGCTCACCCGTGCCCGTACCGGGGACCGAGAAGCGTTCGCGGTCCTCTACCGCGAGCACTACGGCCTCGTGTACGGCTACCTGCTGTGCCGCACCCACGACCGGCACCTGGCCGAAGACCTCGCCCAGGAGGTGTTCGCGCGTGCGCTGCGGAACATCGGTGGCTTCGCCTGGCAGGGCGTCGGTCCGGCCGCCTGGCTCACCACGATCGCCAGGAACCTCCACCTCGACGAGCTGGGCCGCGGCCGCACCCGGCACGAGACCCTGGTCGCCGAGTTCGGGGACCCGGCGCAGGCCGGTCCCGGCACCGAGTCCCTGGTCCTGCGCGAGTTCGACGTCATCGAGGCCAGCGAGACGGTGCACCGCGCGCTGTCCGCCCTCGCACCCTCTCAGCGGTACTGCGTGGAACTGCGCTTCATCGGAGGCCTGACGATCGAACAGACGGCGGACGCCATGGGCCGCAGCGTCGGCGCGGTCAAAGCGCTGACGCACCGTGCCATGCACAAGCTGCGCTGGGCGACCGGGGCGGTGGCCGCGTGAACGAATCCGTCGTACGCGCCGTATCCGTCGTCCGCGTGACGGTGGTGGCACCCCACCACAAACAGGTCCCCGACCCGGCGGCCGTCCTCCGCGCCGGCCCCGCACGGCCTCCGGACGCCCCCGAGCCGCGCCGTACCGACGACGGCGGGCCGCCGCCCCCCGTGACGGCGCCGACCGAACTGGAACGGCAGGCACTCGCCTGGGACGCCGCGCGGGAACGCGCACGGTCCGTGGCCCGGGCCATCGAGAGCGAGGTGGGTACCCACCCGGACGTGCGGAGCGTGTCGGTGGACGGCGACACGGTGCGTGTCCTCCTGAGCCTCGCACCCCCGTTCTCGCGGTGGGCCGGATGGCGCGAATACCTCGGGATCACCGTCGTCGGCGGGGCGGCGGGCTCGCGCACACTGGCCGGCGAGGGGCGGCGTGACGGCGTACGGGTGACGGCCCTCGTCCGGCAGACGGGTCTCGTCCGGCAGGCGGGTGGGCAGGAGCGGTCCTTCCGGCTCGGCGACACCACGTACGACCTGGCGCTCCCGTACCGCGACGCGCACGGGGAGACCTGGTACTTCCAGGGCCGGCGCGCCCCCGACGGCATGCCCCTGATGTCGCTGGACGGCCGCACCGAGCGCTGTTCCCTCGTCAACGTGGCGCAGTACGCGGGTCCGCTGACCCCCGTGCTCGCGCTCGCGGACGCGGCCACCCCGGACGAAGGGACCCGATGAGGACCCGGACCGGGCGGCTCCGCCGTCTCCTGTCCCGCCGGTACGCCCGGACGCGGGAGACCGAGCAACGGTTGCGCCTGGAACACGAACTGACCGTGAGCAGACAACGGCTGGCGCGCTGGCAGCAGCACGCCGACTCGTACGAACGCCAGTTGGGCCGAGCCCAGCGGGAGCGGGCGCACCTGCTGGCCTGGCTCGCGGCACTGCACCCGGCCGGCGCGGTCCTCACCCCGCTCACCGGCTCCGGCCACGAGGGAGCCCACCGCCTGTGCCTGGAGGCCGGCGGATGGCACCTGACATGGCGTCTGCCGCCCGGCGACCTCGCCCTGTTCACGCACGTCCCCTCCCACCCCGAGCACGTCACCGCGCACCTCGCACCCGACGGCGACGACGCCGCCGACCAGGCGGCTCGCATACGCAGGCACACCTGGCTGCTGGCCTTCGAGAGCGCCCTGACGTCCGGCCGGGCCGGGGCAGTCGGAGGGGAGCCGCACCGGGGCGTCCGGCCGGTCTCCGAGCCGCCCCGGTGACGGCACCGCGAACTCCGGTCAGCAAGCTCGGGAGGCACGCCGACCGGACCACCAGCGCCCCCCTGCCCCACAACGGGCAGGGGGGCGCACCCCACCGGCCGACGGGGCGGTGCCGCCGGCCCGGCGCAGTGCCGGGGACCGGCCGGCCAGTGCCGCGGCAGGCAACGTCTGCCCGTCGAGGAGCGGCGTCCGGTGCGTGCTCTCGGCGTGCCGGCCGGAAGTCCTCGTACTGGACGTACTTGGGCTTTTGTACGGTGCGTCGAGAGTGCGTGCCGGGCGTCGCGACGGGGCGAACGGTGCCTGTTGCGGCACTAGAGCCAGCCCGCGAACTCCAGCAGCAGCTCCGCGTCCCGCTCGCGCCCCACGCGCCGCGCGCGTACGCCCGACTCCACCGCGCGGAACAGCGTCCAGCCCCGCAGCCGCTCCCGGTCGACCTCCAGGGACTCCGCGAGGCGCTTCACGCGGCGGCGGGTCGTCGTCGCGCCCGAGGGCTGGGCGATGAGGTCCTCCACGCGGTCACGGACCAGCCGCGCCAGGTCGAACGCGTGCTCACCGACCACCGGGTCCGGCCCCACCGCCAGCCAGGGCATCCGCTCCCCAGCGAGCACCTTGCTCTGCCGGAACGTCCCGTGCAGCAGCCGGTGCTCGGGAGGTTCCGCCAGCAGCTCCTCGCGGGCCGCCAGCGCCGCGTCCACCAGCGGTGCCACCTCCGGATCGGCCGAGGCGCTCGCCCGCATCGCCCGCGCCTGCCGCCCCGTCCGCTCGGCCACCGTCTCGAAGCCGTGCTCCTCCGGCGGATCCACCCAGAGCCGCCGCAACGTCCCGGCCGCCTCCAGCAGCGCCTTCGCCTCCGGCAACGTCCGCACCGACACATCCGGTTGCAGCCGCTCCAGCAAGAGCACGCCCTCGACCCCGGCCGACGAGGAGGGCGGCTCCTCCAGCAACCGCACCGCTCCCAGCCCGTCCCAGCGGGCCAGCGCCGCCCGCTCGCTCTCCGGACGGGCCCGGGGCGGCGCCAGCTTCAGCACGGCGGGCCCGCCGCCGGCCGTGCGCACCAGCACCACCAGGCTGCTGCGCCCGCCCGGCACCTGCACCCGCTCCACGGTCAACTCGCGCTGTGCGACGGCCTCGTGCGCCGCCTCCGGCAGCTTCTCCAGCCAGTCGTCGCCCTCGGGCGCCGTCTCACCGAGCGCCCTCACCAGACGCTGCGGCGGTTCGAAAACCATGCGCGAGTCGTTCCCTTCCTGCTGTACGCGGTGCCTGCCGCCCCCGTCGGGTCACGCCTTCGGCGCCGGCGTCCCCGAAGCCGTACCGCCCCGCTCGGCGAGCCCAGGGAAGGCTACGCTCTCCCCGCTCCAGCGCACCGACCGCACCGCTGCCTCCCGCATCGCCTCGGCGGCCCCCCTGCGCCGCTCACCGGTGCTCGCGCGCACCAGATCGGCGTACACCCCGGCCACCCGGTCCTCCAGCCGCGCCGCCAGCCGGATGGCCGCGGGCGCGTCCGGCACCGGGAAGGGCAGCGCGTACCCCGCCGCGGCGGCGACGGGCGCGGCTCCCGCGTCCTTCACCGCGCGCGCCAGTGCGTCCCTGCGGGCCCGGTGCGCGTCGTACGCCGTCCGCGCCTCGGTGCGCCGCTCCGAGCCGACCCGGCCGCCGACGACGCCGTAGCCGTACACCGCCGCGTGCTCCGCGGCCAGGGCCGCCTGGAGGGCCCGCAACTCCGCGTTCTCCGCCTCGCGCGCCTGGTTCACCGGCCGGCCTCCGTCAGCAGATACACATGGGCCGCACCGGCCGCCGCCACCGAGGCCAGCAGCCGGGCCAGTTCACCCGGTGCGTCCACCAGCGCCCTCGTCCGCGCGTCGGCGATCTCCCGCTCGGCGGCGGCGAGTTCGGCGAGGGCGTCCTTCTCCTTCGCGGGCACGGCAGCCGCGGAAGGCATCGAAGAAGCCGCCCCGGAACCGGAGGACGACGCGGACGGGGACGACACGGACGGGGACGACACGGACGGGGAGGACACGGACGGGGAGGACACGGACGGTGACGGCGACGACGGGGCCTTCACCGCACCCCCGAACGCCTCCGCGTGCCGGACCACCTCCGCCCGCAGCGGACGCAGCCGCTCCGCCAGCTTCGGATGCGCGGCGACGACCGCGTCGTACCGCGCGGCGAGGTCCTGGCTCTCCCGCACCGCATGCGCGCGGGCCCGGTCGGCGGCCGAGGGACGGCTGCCGCCGGTCTCGGAATTCTCGGACTCGGCGGAACAGCCCGCCACCAGCAGGGCCGCCGGGGCGGCGGCGAGCAGGCTCCTTCTGCGCGGCCCCGAACGGGCGCGCGGAGACGAGGGGAACGGCACGGCAGACGTCCTCGGGGGCTCGTACGAACGTGGCGACGGAAGGGAAGCGGACCGCTGGCCCGTGATCACGGTACCCGTGCCCCCGCCCCGCGGGGGTCAGCGGCACCCTCCGTGACCGGGGTGGACGGCAACACCCCCGGCGACCGGATACGCTTTGACACAGACACGTGCACCGACCCACAACAGCACACGCGGCCGAGGAGTCACCCGGATGAGCACCACCCAGAGCGAGAGGCTGCGAGAACTTCTGGAACCGCTCGTCAGCTCCCAGGGCCTGGATCTCGAAGAGATCGCCGTGGACTCGGTCGGCCGCAAGCGTGTGCTGCGTGTCACCGTCGACTCCGACACCGGTGCGGACCTCGACCGGATCGCCGATGTGAGCCGCGCGCTCTCGGCGAAGCTCGACGAGAGCGACGCGATGGGCAGCGCGGAGTACACCCTCGAGGTCGGAACCCCGGGCGCGGAGCGCCTTCTCACCGAGCACCGCCACTATGTGCGCGCCACCGGCCGCCTCGTGCGGTTCCAGCTGGCCGCGGGCGGTGACCTGGTCGCCAGGATCACCGGGGCCGACGACGACGGTCTCGATCTCGAGGTGCCCGGAGTCAAGGGCCGCAGGCCCACCGTGCGCCGACTCGCCTTCGACGACATCACCAGGGCGCGCGTCCAGGTCGAGTTCAACCGCAAGGACGACGCGGCCGACAACAAGAACGACATGAAGGAAGAGGAGGCGTAATCGTGGACATCGACATGAGTGCTCTTCGGCTGTTGGTGCGGGAGAAGGAGATCTCTCTCGACCTGTTGGTCGAGGCGATCGAATCGGCCCTCCTCATCGCCTACCACCGCACCGAGGGAAGCCGCCGGCGCGCGCGCGTGGAGCTCGACCGGGAGACCGGACACGTGACCGTGTGGGCGAAGGAGGACCCCGAGGACCTCGAGGAGGGCCAGGAGGCCCGCGAGTTCGACGACACCCCGTCCGGCTTCGGCCGCATCGCCGCCTCCACGGCCAAGCAGGTCATCCTGCAGCGGCTGCGCGACGCCGAGGACGACGCCACGCTCGGCGAGTACGCCGGCCGCGAGGGCGACATCGTCACCGGAGTGGTCCAGCAGGGCCGCGACCCCAAGAACGTCCTGGTCGACATCGGCAAGCTGGAGGCCATCCTGCCCGTGCAGGAGCAGGTCCCCGGCGAGACCTACCCGCACGGCCTGCGGCTGCGGTCGTACGTCGTCCGGGTGGCCAAGGGCGTACGCGGCCCGTCCGTCACCCTGTCGCGCACGCATCCCAATCTGGTGAAGAAGCTGTTCGCCCTGGAGGTGCCGGAGATCGCCGACGGCTCCGTGGAGATCTCCGCGATCGCCCGTGAGGCAGGTCACCGCACCAAGATCGCCGTCCGGTCCACCCGGTCGGGCCTGAACGCCAAGGGAGCCTGCATCGGCCCCATGGGCGGCCGGGTGCGCAACGTCATGGGCGAGCTGAACGGTGAGAAGATCGACATCGTCGACTGGTCGGACGACCCGGCCGAGATGGTGGCGAACGCGCTGTCGCCGGCCCGGGTCTCCAAGGTGGAGGTCGTCGACCTGGCCGCCCGGTCCGCGCGGGTCACCGTGCCGGACTACCAACTGTCCCTGGCGATCGGCAAGGAAGGGCAGAACGCCCGCCTCGCCGCCCGTCTGACCGGCTGGCGCATCGACATCCGGCCCGACACGGAGCAGACCGGGGAGAAGGCCGGGGACCGGGCCGGGGGACGGGCCGGGGAATAGATCCAAGCCGTGGGGCGCTGAGATCACGACAGCTTCGCCCGCGGCACCGTTCGATTCTTGCCCCAGAAGGGTGAGGTCGGTCCGGGGAGGTAGACTGAGGAGTGTCTGGCCGGACACGTGCTGGCGTATGCCCTGAGCGCACCTGCGTGGGGTGCCGGGAGCGAGCGGTCAAGAGCGAGCTGCTGCGGATCGTGGTGATCGAGGACGCGTGCGTCCCGGATCCTCGCGGTACGCTTCCCGGCCGGGGTGCGTACGTGCATCCCGCCCCGGTCTGTCTCGACCAGGCGGTGCGCCGCAGGGCGTTCCCGAGGGCGTTGCGCGTCCCGGGACCGCTCGACGTAAAGGCGTTGCGCCACTACGTCGAGCAGGCACAAGGTTGCCGATCAGCGGCTCTCCCGCCGGCTGGACAGGCAACACGGTAAGAACATGCCGTACGGAAACCCCCGTGCGGCCTGGTACCTCGCGAGTCGAAAGCAGGTCGAGATTGCGATGAGCACTCGATGAGTACGCGATGAGTACGCCCATGAACTAGCGACGGTCCGGACGCAACCCGGACCTCAGAGGAGCGAAGTGGCTAAGGTCCGGGTCTACGAACTCGCCAAGGAGTTCGGTGTGGAGAGCAAGGTCGTCATGGCCAAGCTCCAGGAACTCGGTGAATTCGTCCGTTCGGCGTCTTCGACCATCGAAGCGCCCGTAGTACGCAAGCTGACAGACGCCTTCCAGCAGGGCGGGGGCAACGGCAGGTCCGCCGCGAAGCCCGGTGCCCCGAGGAAGGCCGCCCCCAGGCCTCCCGCGCCGTCTCCGGCGCAGGCTGCCCGTCCGGGCCCGGCGGCTCCGAAGCCGCCGTCAGCACCCAAGCCCGCCGCGGCCCAGCCGCAGGCGGTTCCGTCGACTCCCTCGCCGGCCCCCGCCTCGCGCCCGACGCCGGGCCCGCGGCCCGCGCCGCGTCCGGCTCCGGCCGCTCCGGAGTTCCAGGCCCCGCCCGCCGCGGCGGCGGCTCCGGCTCCCTCCGGTGCGAAGCCCGGTGGCGCGCGTCCCGGTGCTCCCAAGCCCGGTGGCCGTCCGGCCGGTCCGGGTCAGGGCCAGGGTCAGGGCGGCCGTCCGTCCGGCCAGGGTCAGCGTCCCGGTGGCGGCGCTCCGCGTCCGGGCGGTCGCCCGGCCGGTCCCCGTCCCGGTAACAATCCCTTCACCTCCGGTGGGTCCACCGGCATGGCCCGTCCGCAGGCGCCGCGCCCGCAGGGCCAGCGTCCCGGCGGTCCCGGTGCCCCCGGCGCCGGTCCCCGTCCCCAGGCCCCCGGGGCCCAGGGCGGCGGTCCGCGTCCGCAGGCTCCGGGCGGGCAGCGCCCGACTCCGGGTGGGATGCCGCGTCCGCAGGGCGGTCCCCGTCCCGGCGGCGGCCCCGGTGGCCCGCGTCCCAACCCCGGCATGATGCCGCAGCGTCCCGCTGCCGGCCCGCGTCCCGGTGGCGGCCCCGGTGGCCGCGGTCCGGGCGGCGCCGGTCGTCCGGGCGGTGCCGGTCGTCCCGGCGGTGGCGGCGGCTTCGCCGGCCGTCCCGGCGGCGGTGCCGGTGCCGGTCGTCCCGGTGGTGGCGGCGGCTTCGCCGGTCGTCCCGGCGGTGGCGGCGGCTTCGGTGGCGGCGGTGGCCGTCCCGGCTTCGGTGGCCGTCCCGGCGGTCCCGGTGGCCGTGGTGGCACGCAGGGCGCCTTCGGCCGTCCCGGCGGTCCCGCGCGTCGTGGCCGCAAGTCGAAGCGGCAGAGGCGCCAGGAGTACGAGGCCATGCAGGCCCCGTCGGTCGGCGGTGTGATGCTGCCTCGCGGCAACGGCGAAGCCATTCGCCTGTCGCGCGGTGCCTCGCTCACCGACTTCGCGGAGAAGATCAACGCCAACCCGGCGTCGCTCGTCGCGGTCATGATGAACCTCGGCGAGATGGTCACCGCGACCCAGTCCGTCTCCGACGAGACGCTCCAGCTCCTCGCGGACGAGATGAACTACACGGTTCAGATCGTCAGCCCGGAGGAGGAGGACCGCGAGCTGCTCGAGTCCTTCGACCTGGAGTTCGGCGAGGACGAGGGCGACGAGGAGGACCTGGTGGTCCGTCCGCCGGTCGTCACCGTCATGGGTCACGTCGACCACGGCAAGACGCGTCTCCTCGACGCCATCCGCAAGACGAACGTCATCGCGGGCGAGGCCGGCGGCATCACCCAGCACATCGGTGCCTACCAGGTCGCGACCGAGGTCAACGAGGAAGAGCGCAGGATCACCTTCATCGACACCCCGGGTCACGAGGCGTTCACCGCCATGCGTGCCCGTGGTGCGCGGTCGACGGACATCGCGATCCTGGTCGTCGCGGCCAACGACGGCGTCATGCCGCAGACGGTCGAGGCGCTCAACCACGCCAAGGCGGCCGAGGTCCCGATCGTCGTCGCGGTCAACAAGATCGACGTCGAGGGCGCCGACCCGACCAAGGTGCGCGGTCAGCTGACCGAGTACGGCCTGGTGGCCGAGGAGTACGGCGGCGACACCATGTTCGTCGACATCTCCGCCAAGCAGGGTCTGCACATCGACAGCCTCCTCGAGGCCGTCGTCCTCACCGCGGACGCCTCGCTCGACCTGCGGGCCAACCCCACGCAGGACGCGCAGGGCATCTCGATCGAGTCCCGGCTCGACCGCGGCCGCGGTGCCGTGGCAACGGTCCTCGTCCAGCGAGGCACCCTGCGGGTCGGCGACACGATGGTGGTGGGCGACGCCTACGGCCGCGTGCGCGCCATGCTCGACGACAACGGCAACAATGTCGCCGAGGCGGGCCCGTCGACGCCGGTCCAGGTCCTGGGCCTGACCAACGTCCCGGGCGCGGGCGACAACTTCATCGTCGTCGACGAGGACCGTACGGCCCGTCAGATCGCCGAGAAGCGCGCCGCCCGTGAGCGCAACGCCGCGTTCGCCAAGCGCACGCGCCGCGTGTCGCTGGAGGACCTGGACAAGGTGCTCAAGGCCGGCGAGGTCCAGCAGCTGAACCTGATCATCAAGGGCGACGCGTCCGGATCGGTCGAGGCTCTGGAGTCGTCCCTGCTGCAGCTGGACGTCGGCGAAGAGGTCGACATCCGCGTCCTGCACCGCGGTGTCGGTGCGGTCACGGAGTCCGACATCGACCTGGCGATGGGCTCGGACGCCATCGTGATCGGCTTCAACGTGCGCGCCGCCGGGCGGGCACAGCAGATGGCCGAGCGCGAAGGCGTGGACGTCCGCTACTACTCGGTCATCTACCAGGCGATCGAGGAGATCGAGGCGGCCCTCAAGGGCATGCTCAAGCCGGAGTACGAAGAGGTCGAGCTCGGCACGGCGGAGATCCGCGAGGTCTTCCGCTCGTCCAAGCTGGGCAACATCGCGGGTGTGCTCATCCGCTCCGGCGAGGTCAAGCGGAACACCAAGGCCCGCCTCATCCGCGACGGCAAGGTCATCGCGGAGAACCTCAACATCGAGGGTCTGCGCCGCTTCAAGGACGACGTCACCGAGATCCGCGAAGGCTTCGAGGGTGGTATCAACCTCGGAAACTTCAACGACATCAAGGTCGACGACGTCATCGCGACGTACGAGATGCGCGAGAAGCCGCGGGCGTAACAGCCCACGGTGTGCACCGGCCGGCGGGACCGCGGTCCCGCCGGCCGGCTCGTGTGTGCGGGGACGGTGGCGCGCGCCGGTGGGCTGTGGCCCGTCCGGTGGGCTCCGGCGGTCCCTGGCGGGTCCGGCGGGCTCCGACGGTCCTTGGCGGGCGCTATATCCGTCGATCGTCAGGGCCCCTTCGTTGTACGGTTCTGATGTCCCCGCCCACCACGGACGGCGGGGCACCGATCCCGTGCCGGCGGGTGAACCGGCTGCACACATGTATGTGGGGACGCTGTCCTTCGACCTCCTCCTCGGCGACGTACGTTCGCTGAAGGAGAAGCGCTCCGTCGTCCGCCCGATCGTCGCCGAGCTCCAGCGCAAGTACGCGGTGAGCGCGGCCGAGGTGGATCACATGGACCTCTACCGCCGGGCGGTCATCGGCCTGGCCATGGTGTCCGGCGACGCGGGGCATCTGAGAGACGTACTGGACCGGTGCGAGCGGCTGGTCGCCGGGCGCCCCGAGGTGGAGCTGCTGTCCGTCAGGCGGCGCTTCCACGGCGAAGACGACGACTGACGACCGACCACAGCCGCAGAGATACGCAGACAGGAAAGAACGGGAGACGGACCAGTGGCCGACAACGCGCGGGCGAAAAGGCTGGCGGACCTCATCCGAGAGGTGGTGGCCCAGAAGCTGCAGCGCGGGATCAAGGACCCGCGGCTCGGCTCGCACGTCACCATCACGGACACCCGGGTCACGGGTGACCTCAGGGAGGCGACCGTCTTCTACACCGTGTACGGGGACGACGAGGAGCGGAAGGCCGCCGCGGCGGGCCTGGAGAGCGCCAAGGGGATCCTGCGCTCCGAGGTGGGCCGGGCGGCGGGCGTGAAGTTCACGCCGTCCCTGGCCTTCGTCATGGACGCGCTGCCGGACACCGCACGCAACATCGAGGACCTCCTCGACCGGGCGCGGCAGTCCGACGCGGCGGTGCGCGAGGCGTCCGCGGGCGCCACGTACGCCGGCGAGGCCGACCCGTACCGCAAGCCGGAAGACGACGAGACGGACGACTCCTCCGAATGACCCAGAAGCACACCACGCCCGACGGCCTTGTCATCGTCGACAAGCCGTCGGGCTTCACTTCGCACGACGTGGTCGCCAAGATGCGTGGCATCGCGCGCACCCGGCGCGTCGGCCACGCCGGCACCCTCGACCCCATGGCGACGGGAGTCCTCGTCCTCGGCGTCGAGCGGGCCACCAAGCTTCTCGGCCACCTGGCGCTCACCGAGAAGGAGTACGTGGGCACCGTCCGGCTCGGGCAGAACACGCTCACCGACGACGCCGAGGGGGAGATCACCTCCTCCGCCGACGCCTCCAAAGTCACCCGTGAGGCCATCGACGCGGGTGTGGCCGAACTGACCGGCGACATCATGCAGGTGCCGTCCAAGGTCAGCGCCATCAAGATCGACGGCGTGCGCTCCTACAAGCGCGCGCGGGAGGGCGAGGAGTTCGACATCCCGGCCCGGCCGGTCACCGTGTCGTCGTTCTCCGTGTACGACGTCCGGGACGCCGTCGCCGAGGACGGCACCCCGGTGCTCGACCTGGTCGTGTCGGTCGTCTGCTCCTCCGGCACCTACATCCGGGCCCTCGCCCGGGACCTGGGCGCGGGTCTGGGCGTCGGCGGGCACCTCACCGCGCTGCGCCGTACCCGCGTGGGTCCGTACAAGCTGGACTCCGCGAGGACGCTGGACCAGCTTCAGCAGGATCTGACGGTGATGCCGATCGCCGAGGCCGCCACCGCCGCGTTCCCGCGCTGGGACGTCGACGAACGGCGGGCCAGGCTGCTCACCAACGGAGTGCGGCTGGAGATGCCCGAGGAGTACGCGGGCTCCGGGGCCGTGGCCGTCTTCGGCCCCGGGGGCCGGTTCCTGGCCCTCGTCGAGGAGCAGCGGGGCAAGGCCAGAAGTCTGGCCGTCTTCGGCTGACGGGTCCGCCGTCCGGCCGATCGAGGTGCCGGGTGGCCCGATGGACGGGGGGACGCGTCTCCCCGGCCCCGGGTCCGCCCGTGGAGCGGCGTCACGGGGATGGACATGCCGCCGCTCCACGGTCCCCCTCGGTTCCCCCACTCCTAGGGTGTATCCATCCCCGCCTGCCTGTTCACCCGTAAGTGCGGGCGCTCGGAGTGAACCGGGGGAGCGGAAGGGGGCGCGTTCCCCGACCGATCTGTCCCGCTGATCATTTCGGCCCTAATGTCGCAGAACAGGGCACGGATGTACGGTGGGAGGCGCGAGGATGCCGTCAGGAATCGGGTCCCGCGAGGAGCGGGACGTCCCGGGCGGTCCCTCGGGCGTCATGGAGGCGACGGGGGCCGGAGGGGACACGGGAGCCGCGGGGACGGAGGGCTCTGCCCCACGCCGGGAGGACGTGGACGCGTCCGGTGGCGAGACATACCCGGGGCGCGCGGAACCCCCTGGGCGCCCCTGTCCCTCGTGGGCCTCGGAGCCGCCCGGCGACCGGGAGCACTCCGGCCGTGCCTGTCCCTCCGCCGGCGGGGAGCTGTCCGTCGCGGGCCCGCCGGGTCTCCAGGAGGCCCCGAGCCTCCTCGGTCCTCCCGGCCGCTCGGCCTTGGCCTCCCTCGGCCGGCCGGCACCCTCCGGCCACCCCGGATCGTCCCTGTGCCCGGCCCTCGCCCCGCTGCCCGCGGACCATCCCGTCGACGAGGGGCTGGTCAGCCTGCACGACCTCGCGGGCCGCCCGCGCGGTACCGGATTCGTGGCCGACCACCGCGGCACGGTGATCACCAGCCACGAGGCGGTCGACGGCCTGCCCCGGCTCGTGCTGTACGCGGCCGGAAACCGCCACTGCGTGGTGACCGACGACGCCGTCACCCCGCTGCCCGCGCTCGATCTCGCCCTGGTGCGCACCGAGGGACTCGGTGTGGCACCCCTGCCGGTCTCCGCACGGACGGGCGTCGAGAGCGGCACCTACGTGCGGATCGCCGCCGGAGGCTGGCGCGAGGCGCGCGTACTGGGCACGACCGCCGTCACCTACACCGCCACCGACCGCCCGTACCCCGTCGCCGACGCCCTGGAGCTGGCGGTCGGCACCGCGGGCCGGGACGCACTGCGCCTCGGCGGCGGGGCCGCCGGCGGCCCCGTCCTCGACGCCGGTACCGGCAGCGTGCTCGGCGTGCTCGGCACCGCCCTCCGCTCGGCCGACAGCGACGTGGGCTTCGCCGTACCGCTGCCCTCGGCGGTCCCCGCCCTCGCCGGGCTGCTCAGCGAGAACACGGCGACGGTGCCCGCCTACGGTGCCGACCTCAACCTCGCCGCACTGGTGGAACTCACGGCCACCTGGTCGGGGCTCGCGGCCGCCCCGACGGTGCCCGTGGGACCGTCGCCGGGGTGTCCGGCCGACGGGGTGGGAGCTCCGGCCGGTGCGGGGGCGGTGGGGCCCCCAGGTGCCTCGGCGGGGTTCGGGGGAACGCCTGCGGGAGGTTCCGCGACCTCGGCGCGGGCTGCCGCCGACGTGGCCGGACCCACCGGCGCTCCGGCGAAGGCCGGGGGCGTGTCGGCGAGGCTCTGGGGCGGCTCGCCGGGGGCCGCGGCCGGTGCCGCGGGGCGTGCCGGGGGTTTTGCGGGGCTCTCGGCTGCCTCGGTGGGGCACGGGGGCACGTCGGCCGGGTTCGCGGAGGCCGCCTCGGGGGGACCGTCGGCCGGCAGGGCCGGGCTCACGGGCACTTCGGCAGAGACCGCGGCCGCCGCCACGGCGGGACGGGCGACCGCCTCGGGGGGACCCACCGCCGAATCGACGGCGTGGGCAGCCGCGGCCGTCGGGCTCACCGCCACCTCGCCGGGGTACACGAGCACCCTGGTGGGGCTTCCTGCCGCCTCCGCCGGGCTCGGGGCCGGCCCGGACCAGAGGGCGAGGTCCGTGGGACCTGTCGAACGGCCTGCCGTTTCCACAGCGTTCGCCGCGTTCGAGCGGGGGGACGCAACGGTGCTGGGCCTCGTCGGACCGCCCGGCAGCGGCCGCAGCACGGAACTCGCGCGTCTCGCCGCCCGCCGCCACCTGGACGGACGGCCCACACTGGTACTGCGGGGCGCCGATCTGCGCGAGGACGACGGCTCGCTCGCGGATGCCGCCCGCCGCGCACTGGACCGTGCCGCCGCTGTCGTGGCCGCCTCCCGCGCCGCGTTCCCGACCACTCCGGACGCCCTCGGCGACCTGGGTCCGGAGCGTGTCGCCCGGCTCGCCCACCGCGCCCGTCGCCCGCTGCTGCTGTTCCTCGACCACCCCGAGGAGATGCCGCCCGGCCTCTTCCGCCGCCTCCCCGAATGGACCACCCGCACCACGCGATGGCTACGGGCGACAGGCGCACGGCTGGTGGTGGCGTGCGGTGCGGAGTACTGGGAGGAGGCGAGGTTCCCGGACGAGGCACCGCCCCCCGGTGGCCCCGGCCCCGATGAACTCGATGGACTCCCCCCGTTCGTGACGCTCGGCCCGCTCACACCCGACGAGGCGCGCGAGGCCCGTGCCCGCCACGGAATTCCCGAGGACGCCGTGACCGGCACCGACGCCCGCCACCCGCTGATCCTGGGACTGCTCGCCGAGATCCGGGCCGCCCTCGCCGACGACGCCCCCGACGCCCCCGACGCCCCCGACGTCCCCGTCGACCGCGACGACGTGTTCTCCGCCTACCTGGACCTGTCCTGCCTGCGCATCGCCACCCGCCTCGCCGCCGGGAGCGGGCTGCGCGGCACCGCCGTACGCCGGCTGGCGGCCACAGTGGCCGGGCAGGTGCACGAAGCCGCCCGGCGCGGCCTCGGTACCGGGCACGGAGGGCTGGACGCCGAGGCGTTCGAAGCCGTGTTCCCCGCCCGGCCCGCCCCGGACCGGCTCGGCGGCGGCACCGGCTGGGCCGGGGCGGTCCTCGCCGAGGGCCTTCTCGTCCCCGCCGGAACCGGCTACCGGTTCGCCCACCAGGAGCTCGCCGACTGGCTCCAGGGCATCCACCTCGACCTGGACGGCGCCCTGCGCGCCCTCGTCCACGACCCCCGCACCCCGTGGCACGCCGACCCCGTTCCGCACCACCGCGTCGGCCCGGTCGTCGAGGCCCTGCTGCTGCTCGCCCGCCGGCACGGCACCGAGCGCCTCGCCTCACGCCTGGCGGACCTCGTCCACGCCCTGGACGCCGACCTCGGCTCGTGGTGGGCCGCCCGGCTGTTCACCGGGACCCTCGCGCGCGTACCCGACGCCACCCCGTACACGGCCGTGCTGCGCCTGCTGACCGACCGCATCGTGGCGTGGCGGGAGCAGCGGCGGACGGTGCCGCCGGAGCTCGGCCCCGCCTTCTGGACCGCGCTCCGGCTGCCGCTGGAGGCCCGGTGCGCCCTGCTGCGCCGGCTGGTGCACGCCGACGGCCCGCCGTGCGAGAGCGGCCCCCGCTTCCTCGACGCCGCCGCCCGTCTGCTCACCACCGACCCCGTGGCCGTACTGCCGTATCTCGTGCGCTGGTTCGACGACGAACGGCCGCTGCCCGCCACTCCGCACGCCACCGTCGCGACGGCCGCGCAGGCGCTGCTGCACACGCACCGGCACGAGGCCCTGGACGCGCTGACCGAGGCCCTCGCCGACAGCGCGCACCGGCGCGCCGACCAGCTGCTCACCGTTCTGACCGAGGAGGAGCCGGCGGCGATGTGCCGGGCCGTCGACCGCTGGGCGCGGGACGAGCGCCCCGCACGCCGGGCCGCCGCGATCACCTACGGCCTGCGCACCGCGCCGTACACGCGCGACGCCACCGACCGCACCCTGCTGAGGTACGCGGCCCTCGCCGTACTCGTCCGCGCCGCCGACCGCGAGGTGCACGGCGGGGCGCTCGCCCTCCTCGTCCGCGACCCCGACAGCAGGGACCGGCACATCGAGCGCGCCCTGGCCCACTTCGCGGACGGTGACCCCCACCTCCCGCCGAGCGCGCTGACCGACGCCCTGGAAACGCACCCGGAGCCGGTACTCGACGCCTTCCGCGCGAGGCTGGCCCGGGGAGCGGACCCGGCCGACACCTTCCACGCCCTCGCCGATGCCACCACCCCCGCCCTCGCCCGGCCGGTCGCCGCCCTCGTGCGGGAGTCCGCGCAGCGGCGGCCCGAGCTGACCGGGCACGTGGCCGTCTACGCCGACCGGCGACTCGACCGGGGCGGCCCCGCCGACCGGGCCGTACTCCGGACCCTGCTCACCGGCCTGCTGGACGGCGGCGCCCCACCGCTCCGGCTGGCCCTCGCCGGTGTGCTCGCCACCCCCGGCACACAGGCCTCCCGTGCGCTGCGCCGCGAACTGCTGGACGCCCTGCTCGCCCGCGAGTCCGACCCTGCCGTCATGGAGGCGGTGCTGCGCGCGGCCGCCCGGAGCACCGGCCCCGAGCTGCGCGTCCTCGTCCACCGCACCGGCCTGCTGCTCGTCCGTACCCCGGACGGCGCCGACCGCTTCGAGCGCTGCCTGGCCGACCTGGGCCGGCACGTCCCGGGCTTCGCCGCCGCCGTGGCCGGCTGGCTCGCGGACGCCCCGCGCGCATGGGCCCCGCTGGTGGGTCCCCGTCTGCGCCGGACGATCGAGGACCTGGCGGGCGTATCCGCCCCCGCATGACGGCGGCGGGCACGTGTCCCCCGTCACACGGCGACCGTTCCGACCCTTCCGACCATGCCCGATGCGATGCCGATGCGATGCCGATGCGGGTCACCGGCATGGGGCATGGCACCCTTAGAGCTGCGCAGAGAAGTCCACGGACTCGGGTCCGTCCGGCAAGGTTTTCGACAGGGAGCAGGGACAGTGCAGCGCTGGCGTGGCTTGGAGGACATTCCCCAGGACTGGGGGCGCAGCGTCGTCACCATCGGCTCCTACGACGGAGTCCACCGCGGGCACCAGCTGATCATCCGGCATGCCGTGGACCGCGCCCGCGAGCTGGGTGTCCCGGCCGTCGTCGTCACCTTCGACCCGCACCCCAGCGAGGTCGTCCGCCCCGGCAGCCATCCCCCGCTGCTCGCCCCGCACCACCGGCGCGCCGAGCTGATGGCCGGTCTCGGGGTGGACGCGGTCCTGATCCTGCCCTTCACCACCGAGTTCTCGAAGCTGTCCGCGGCCGACTTCGTGGTCAAGGTCCTGGTCGACAAACTGCACGCCAGGGCGGTCGTCGAGGGCCCCAACTTCCGCTTCGGACACAAGGCCGCGGGCACCGTGGACTTCCTCACCGAGCAGGGCCGGATCTACGACTTCGACGTCGAGGTCGTCGACCTGTACGTCAGCGGTGAGGCGGGCGGCGGCGAGCCGTTCTCCTCCACGCTCACCCGCCGCCTGGTCGCCGAGGGCGAGGTCGACGGCGCCGCCGAGATCCTGGGCCGCCCGCACCGCGTGGAGGGCATCGTCGTCCGGGGCGCCCAGCGCGGCCGTGACCTGGGCTTCCCCACGGCCAATGTCGAGACCCTCCCGCACACCGCGATCCCCGCCGACGGCGTCTACGCCGGCTGGCTGCACGCCCAGGGCGAGGCCATGCCGGCCGCGATCTCCGTCGGCACCAACCCTCAGTTCGACGGCACCGAGCGCACGGTCGAGGCGTACGCCATCGACCGCGTCGGCCTCGACCTGTACGGCCTCCATGTCGCTGTCGACTTCCTGGCGTTCGTACGAGGGCAGGCGAAGTTCGACACGATCGACGCGCTGCTGGAGCAGATGGCAGAAGACGTCGAGCGCTGCAAAGAACTGGTGGCCGCGGCCGAAAAGCCGGAATAGCCGGAATGGCCGGACCCGCATGCGAAAGCGGCCCCTCCCGAGGGGCCGCTTTCGCATGCGGACGGTGTCCCGTCCCTACTGCCGGCCGGGGTGTCCGGGCTGCGGAGGATAGGGCTGGCCAGGGGCCCCCGGGTACGCCTGCCCCGGCTGTACCGGGGGCTGCCCCGGGTACGGGTAGTGCTGTCCGGGCTGTGGCTGCTGCGGCTGCTGGGGCGGCTGCTGCTGGGGGTACGGGCCGGGCTGCCCGGGAACCTGCGGCTGGCCGGGGACGGGCTGGCCCGGCAGCGGCGGGGCGGCGACCGGCGGCGGGTTGCCGTCGGAGGTCCACAGACCGTGCGACTGCTGATGCCGGACGAAGTCCTCGGCGACCATCGCGGCGAGGTTGAAGTACGCCTCCCGCACCTTCGGCCGCATCATGTCGAGATCGACCTCGGCACCGGCCGCCAGATGTTCGTCGAACGGTACGACGACCACGCCCCGGCACCGGGTACGGAAGTGCGCCACGATGTCGTCGACCTTGATCATCTTTCCGGTCTCGCGCACCCCCGAGATGACGGTGAGGGACCGGGAGACAAGGTCCGCGTACCCGTGCGCGGACAGCCAGTCCAAAGTCGTACTGGCGCTGCTCGCCCCGTCCACCGACGGCGTGGAGATGATGATGAGCTGGTCGGCGAGGTCCAGCACGCCGCGCATGGCGCTGTACAGCAGACCCGTACCGGAGTCGGTGAGGATGATCGGGTACTGCCTGCCGAGCACGTCGATCGCGCGCCGGTAGTCCTCGTCGTTGAACGCCGTGGAGACGGCGGGGTCGACGTCGTTGGCGATGATCTCCAGACCGGAGGACGCCTGCGAGGTGAACCGCCGGATGTCCATGTACGAGTGGAGGTGCGGGATCGCCTGGACGAGGTCACGGATGGTGGCCCCGGTCTCGCGCCGCACCCGGCGGCCGAGCGTACCGGCGTCCGGGTTGGCGTCGATCGCGAGGATCTTGTCCTGCCGTTCGGTGGCGAGGGTGGAACCGAGCGCGGTCGTCGTGGTCGTCTTGCCGACGCCGCCCTTGAGGCTGATGACGGCGATGCGGTAGCAGGACAGCACAGGCGTACGGATCAGCTCCAGCTTCCGCTGTCGCTCGGCCTCCTCCTTCTTTCCGCCCAGCTTGAAACGCGAACCGCCGGCCGCGGGACGGCTGCTCTTCGCCTTCTGCTTCTTGCTGTTGAGCAGCCGGTCCGACGACAGTTCCACGGCCGCGGTGTAACCGAGCGGCGCGGCACCGGGATTGGTCGGCTGCCGCTGGTCGTGCCGGATGGGCTGCGGCCAGGCGGACCCGGCACGCGGATCGACCGGCTGCTGCGGCGGCATCTGCTGCCCGGCGTGCGGGGGCATCTGCTGTCCGGCGTGCGGGGGCTGAGCCTGCGCCGGCACACCGGGGTGCTGCGGCTCCGGAGCCGCGTCGGGCGACTGCGGCTGCGGCTGCTGCGGGAAGCCGTATCCGGCCGGGGGCTGCGGGGCCGGGGGAGTGGCCGCGGTCCCGGCGGCAGGGAAGCCGTAACTGCCGGGCTGGGCCGGGGGAGTCGGGGTCGCGGTGGGTGGCATGCCGTGTCCGGCCTGGGGCGGAGTGGGCGGTTGGGTGTCGGTGGGTGCCGGGGTGCCCGGCTGGGGGAAGCCGTAGCCGGGCTGCGGGTTCGGGGCCGGTGGGTTCTGCGGCTGTTGCGGTGCAGCGGGCGGCTGAGCCGCACCGGCCGGCGGGAACCCGTATCCGGCCGGAGGCTGTTGTGCCGCTGGTGTGGTCGCGGTGGGTGGCATGCCGTGTCCGGCCTGGGGCGGAGTGGGCGGTTGGGTGTCGGTGGGTGCCGGGGTGCCCGGCTGGGGGAAGCCGTAGCC
>NZ_JBITRU010000051.1:0-15435 GCF_044540255.1 Streptomyces sp. NPDC086080 | reverse complement strand
CGTAGCCGGGCTGCGGGTTCGGGGCCGGTGGGTTCTGCGGCTGTTGCGGTGCAGCGGGCGGCTGAGCCGCACCGGCCGGCGGGAACCCGTACCCGGCCTGCGGAGCCGGTGGCTGGACGCCGGCATCGGGCTGGGGGAAGCCGTAGCCGGCCTGCGCGGCGGGCTGTTGTGCGGGCTGCGCCGGAGCGGCCGGTGGCGGGTTCCAGGCGGCGGGTGCGGGCTGCGGTGCCTGCGGCCGGAACGGCGGTTGCTGAGCAGGGACGGCAGGCTGTGGGTCCTGGGCTGCCGTCGGCTGGGAGTGCGGCTGTGCGGGTGCCTGCGGCGGCTGTACGGGCCATTCGCTCGCGGGCGCCGGAGCGGCGGGGTATGCCGGGGGCGCCGGGGACACCTGCGGCGTCGGGGGCGTCCAGGCGGGCGGGGCGTCTGCCGGGGCCGGGACGGCATCCTCGGGCGTGGCGTCTGCGTGGCCCTCGGTGTCCGCGCCGCCCTCGATGGAAGCCTCGTCGGCGGGCACCGCGTCGTTCACGACCGGCTTGGCATCCTCGGGTTCGACGTCCGCCGGTACGTCCTTCGACGGCACCCTGTCCGCCCGCTCGGCTTCCGGCTCCCCAGCCGCGGTACCCCTTGCCTCGTCGGGCGCCGAGGACCCGGCGTCCTCGGCCTCCGTGTCCGCAACCGCGACATCCTCTTCGGAGTCGGTGACGGCACCGGCTTCACTCTCACCGGACGTACGGGACGCCTCCTCGGCGTCCTCCGGATCAGACGGGGCCACGTCGGAGACATCCGCAACACCCTCGACGCCGCCGGACTCGCCCTCGACGCCCTCGACGGGCTCCGCGGGCTCCGCGGGCTCCTCCGCCTCAGCCATGACATAGGACTCGGCCGGGCTTTCGCCCTCCGCCTCGCCTTCCGCCTCGGCCTCGGCCGGGGCCCCCGCGTCGGCCGGGGCCTCCGCGCCGGCGGGCACCTCGGCCGCCGCCTCGCGCTCCGCGATCTCCCGCTTCAACGCGCCGGCGGAGAAGCGAATGGTGGCACCGCTCTCCAGATCGCCGCCGTCGCTGTCCCCCGGCTGCCCCGACCCGGCCCCCGGTACCGACCACGACGTCGGGGAGCCGCCCACCGGAGTGTCCGGCGCGTCCGCGGGCGCAGCCGTATCCGAACCCGGGTGCTCCGCCCTCTCCTCGTCGTCCACTTCCGGGCGTTCCGGCTCGAACCCGCTCCCCGCCGGAAGCCTGGGCACGCTCACCGGAGGCCCGGAAGGCGGCACGGCCGGCGCGGGCGGTGCGAACGGCGTGAAGGGAGCCCTCGGCACGGGCGCCGGAACGGATGCCGGGTCCGACGCCCCCACCGCGTGCGGTGGCGGAGTCAGTCCGGGCAGCGGCGGCACAGGCCCCCCGGTGGGCGGAGCCGCGGGAGGCGGAGGGGGCGGCGACGACCCGAATGCGGGTGACGAGGAGGCACCCGAGGAAGGAGGAGAAGGGGAGGAACCGGAGGCAGGGGGCGACGCCGCCGAGTCCGAACTCCCCGCGGCGTTCTGCGTGTACCAGGCCGGCGGTGCGTAGTCGATGGTGAACTCGCCCGTCGTCTCGATGGCTGACTCCGCGTCGGGCTGGTCATCGCCGGGTGTAGCCCAGCCCCCGCGCGTCCCGTCCCGATCGCTGCTCACAGTTCCTCCTGATTGGTCGTGCATCCTCATGCCACGCTGGGGCGACCGGGTCTGTCGTCCGAAGCCGATCGAGGTCGTGCGAGATCCTCCGGTGCTGCCGGTCTCCCCCGCCTTCCCCCGGGACGCCGACGCCCGGTTCACGGGTTCCGACGTCACGCCCACTCCCAGCCTAATCACCACACGCCCCGCATCGGCAGGCCCGTCCGCCCACCACCATCGGACCGCCGGGCCGGACAACGGAACAAAAACGTCGGCCAGTTACCCGACATCCGACCGTAGATCGGGCAAGAGCGGCAACCATGTGGGAATGAAGTGAACGCCAGGTGAGGAAAGGGGACGTCTCGCCCCTCCCCGCCCGCTCGGCCCAACCGCCTTGGCAGACCCGGCAGTCCGGCCTCGGCATCCGTCGGCGCGGTGGTCACCTGGCTCCCCCGAGGATGCCCCGGCCTTCAGGCGGCCGGGGAGGAATCGGACCCCTGCGAAGCAGGGCAGGAAACGGGGTTTCGCCGTCAAGGCACCTCCGAGCTTTGCCGTATTCCCCGGGCTGGTTTCAACCCGGCTGGTGCTGATCGTGGAAGACCTGTCGGGTCGCTGACCCGCAGGCGGCGTGAGCCAGGAGTCCCCCTGCTTCAGCTGGGGGAGGATTCAAGTACCGCCGGTCGCCGTCGGCGAGAGCGGGCGGGAGAGGTCGGCCGGACACCCGCCGGCCGGACACCCGCCGGCCGGGGCCCGCCGGGCCCCGAGACGACCAGCCGGCCCGGGCGGCCGCATCCCGCGGCCCCGCACGGCCGGCACGGGCGTCCCCGCCGAAGCGCCCTGCGGCCGAGCGCCGCCGGACCGTTCTGCCCGCCTCCCGCGACGGGACACATCTGCATCCAGGCCTGGGGGGAAGGGGCGCCCGCCGACTGGCGAGAGCGGCGATCAGCTCCTCGAAGTCCAAGACGGTCGTACGGGATCCCGCCCCGTCAACCGGCCGACGAGGCAATGAGCCGCACGAGCGACACACCCTTGCGCCCCGGCCGGTCCGCCACGTGCGGCCACGACATCGAGGCACGGGGTCCGGGTCCTGCTCCGGCGCGCGCCACGTGATGCACCGCCGGAGCGGGCTGGACGTGCGGCACGATCTCCGCCGGCTCCGGTGGGGTCCCTCCCCCTACCGGGGCGTCCCGCACCGGACCGGCGGCAGCGGTACCGGCTGCCGTCCGCGCTCCGTGCAGAGCGGGACGGAATCACCGGCGCCACGAGTACGACAACGACGGGCGCGGTCGGTGCGAGGGCGACCTGAACGGTCACCCACCCGACGAGCGGAACGGCACGCCGGCCACGCCCCGGGGATCACCGCGGTCCTGGTGACCGTCATCACCGGTGCGGCGGCGACACCGCGCGACCTACGCCGTCGGCGGGGTGAGCAGGAGGCGGGGCGTCCTTCACGGGGTCATTCGGCGGCGGCCGCGTTCCCCGCCGACGGCTCCAGGTCGAACTCCCCGTCCCGCGCACCCAGGACGAAGGCACGCCACTCCGCCTCCGTGTAGCGCAGGACCGTCTCCGGGTCGAGCGAGGACCGCATGGCCACCGCGCCGCCGGGCAGATCGGCGATCTCCACCCGCTCCTCGTGCTCCTCCGTGCCCGGAGCGGAGCGCCATTCGACGCCGGAGATGTCCAGCGCGTACAGCTCGTCCCGCTCACGCTCCTTGCGTGCCTTGATTTCCTCGGGCGTCTCGCGCTCGCGGTCCGGCAGATCAGCCATGGCGGAACGGTGTCCTTTCGTGACGTACGAACGATCCGCGGTCACACTACTGAACACCTCCACGGGGAGTGTCCGTCCCGTGACCGGATCACGCGGCTTCCGGCGGACAGTACCCGCCCCGAACTGCCCCGTCTCCACTTCGCAGTTGGAACCCCCCGACCCGGTGACTCAGATGGCTCCGGGAGTCACGGGTGTGGTAGCGCTCGGGAACGGAGAACGACGGGCCGGCAGGGCCCCGCGGGCAGAGGGGCCGACACCGCCGTGACCCGGCAGCGACACACAGCGGGCGCGTCACCCCCGCCGGGCCCGGACCGAGGGCGGCCGATGCCCTGGTAGGCTGGCCGACGGCCGTTTGTGTACGCACCTCCGGAGCGAGTTCTCGCCCTGGTGGCCGCGCCCAGCGGATCCCTGCCTTCCGAGTCATGGAAGACCCCCCGAGAAGCAGACCGGGGGCACTCGGTGGCCACTCACAGACTACGAGGAGTACGCGTGTCGCTCGACGCCGCAGTGAAGAAGCAGATCATCTCCGATTTCGGTACCAAGGAGGGCGACACGGGCTCTCCCGAGGTCCAGGTCGCGCTGCTGTCCCGTCGGATCTCCGACCTGACGGAGCACCTCAAGACCCACAAGCACGACCACCACTCCCGTCGTGGTCTGCTGATCCTGGTCGGTCAGCGCCGCCGGCTGCTGCAGTACCTCGCCAAGAAGGACATCCAGCGCTTCCGTGCGCTGGTCGACCGCCTCGGCATCCGCCGCGGTGCGGCGGGCGCCAAGTAGGACGCCGTGAAGGGAGCGGTTCCCTGGGACAAGGGGGCCGCTCCTTTTGCTGTACGTGCGCGGTGTCACCGCGCCTTTGTAGTGTGGTAGCACAACACAGGGAATACGACTCGGTGTGATGTTCCGTAGCGCATCCGGTATGCGGCCCACGGGGCACCACCGACCGACGTCATCGGACGTCACGACGCACGAGGAGAAGCGCACCTCGCCGCCGCCGGTCCTCGGTAGTGGCCCCCGGGAGAGTGAACCCCCGGGTGCTTCGATCGAAGACCGGCCCGCACCAGTGGAGCGCTTCTCCGCCACCGTCCCCCCGCCACACGGGCGAGGAGGGACGAAAGACGACAAGTAACGGAGAAAACGCTAGTGGAGAACGAGACCCACTACGCCGAGGCCGTCATCGACAACGGCACCTTCGGCACCCGCACCATCCGCTTCGAGACGGGCCGCCTGGCCCGCCAGGCCGCCGGCTCCGCCGTGGCCTACCTGGACGACGACACCATGGTGCTGTCGGCCACCACCGCTTCCAAGAACCCCAAGGACCAGCTCGACTTCTTCCCCCTCACGGTGGACGTCGAGGAGCGGATGTACGCGGCGGGCCGGATCCCCGGCTCCTTCTTCCGCCGTGAGGGCCGTCCCTCCGAGGACGCCATCCTCACCTGCCGCCTGATCGACCGCCCGCTGCGCCCGTCCTTCAAGAAGGGTTTGCGCAACGAGATCCAGGTCGTCGCCACGATCATGGCCCTCAACCCCGACCACCTGTACGACGTCGTGGCGATCAACGCCGCCTCCGCGTCCACGCAGCTGGCCGGTCTGCCCTTCTCCGGCCCGATCGGCGGCGTCCGCGTCGCGCTGATCCGCGGCCAGTGGGTGGCCTTCCCGACGCACACCGAGCTCGAGGAGGCCGTCTTCGACATGGTCGTCGCGGGCCGGGTCCTGGAGGACGGCGACGTCGCGATCATGATGGTCGAGGCCGAGGCCACCGAGAAGACCATCAAGCTGGTCGAGGGCGGCGCCGAGGCGCCGACCGAGGAGGTCGTCGCCGCCGGTCTGGACGCCGCGAAGCCCTTCATCAAGGTGCTCTGCCGTGCCCAGGCCGACCTCGCCGCCAAGGCCGCCAAGCCCACCGGTGAGTTCCCGGTCTTCCTGGACTACCAGGACGACGTCCTCGAGGCGCTGACCGGCGCCGTCAAGCCCGAGCTGAGCCAGGCGCTCACCATCGCGGGCAAGCAGGAGCGCGAGGCCGAGCTGGACCGGATCAAGGCGCTCGCCGCCGAGAAGCTCCTCCCGGAGTTCGAGGGCCGCGAGAAGGAGATCTCCGCCGCGTACCGCGCGCTGACCAAGTCCCTGGTCCGTGAGCGTGTCATCAAGGAGAAGAAGCGCATTGACGGCCGCGGTGTCACCGACATCCGCACCCTGGCCGCCGAGGTCGAGGCCATCCCGCGCGTGCACGGCTCGGCGCTGTTCGAGCGTGGCGAGACCCAGATCCTGGGCGTCACCACCCTCAACATGCTCCGTATGGAGCAGCAGTTGGACACCCTTTCCCCGGTGACCCGCAAGCGCTACATGCACAACTACAACTTCCCGCCGTACTCCGTCGGCGAGACCGGCCGGGTCGGCTCCCCCAAGCGCCGCGAGATCGGCCATGGCGCGCTCGCCGAGCGCGCCATCGTGCCGGTGCTGCCGGCGCGTGAGGACTTCCCCTACGCGATCCGTCAGGTGTCCGAGGCCCTCGGGTCCAACGGCTCGACGTCCATGGGCTCGGTCTGCGCCTCCACCATGTCGCTGCTGAACGCCGGTGTGCCGCTCAAGGCCCCGGTCGCCGGCATCGCCATGGGCCTGATCTCCCAGGAGATCAACGGTGAGACGCACTACGTCGCCCTCACCGACATCCTCGGTGCGGAGGACGCCTTCGGCGACATGGACTTCAAGGTCGCCGGCACCAAGGAGTTCGTGACCGCCCTCCAGCTCGACACCAAGCTGGACGGCATCCCCGCCTCCGTCCTGGCCGCGGCCCTCAAGCAGGCCCGTGACGCCCGCCTCCACATCCTCGACGTGATGATGGAAGCGATCGACACGCCGGACGAGATGTCCCCCAACGCGCCGCGGATCATCACCGTGAAGATCCCGGTCGACAAGATCGGCGAGGTCATCGGCCCCAAGGGCAAGATGATCAACCAGATCCAGGAGGACACCGGCGCCGAGATCACGATCGAGGACGACGGCACCATCTACATCGGTGCCGCCGACGGCCCCTCCGCCGAGGCCGCCCGCACCACGATCAACGGCATCGCCAACCCGACGATGCCCGAGGTCGGCGAGCGCTACCTGGGCACGGTCGTGAAGACGACGACGTTCGGCGCCTTCGTCTCCCTGCTGCCCGGCAAGGACGGTCTGCTGCACATCTCGCAGATCCGCAAGCTGGCCGGCGGCAAGCGGGTGGAGAACGTCGAGGACGTCCTCGGCGTGGGCCAGAAGGTCCAGGTCGAGATCGCCGAGATCGACTCCCGCGGCAAGCTCTCCCTGATCCCGGTGATCGAGGGCGAAGAGGGCGACGAGACGAAGAAGGACGACGCCGACAAGTGACGTCCCGTAGCTCCAGGGCGACGGCCCGCACCTCCTCGGAGGCGCGGGCCGTCGCCCGTACCCAAACCCTGATCAAGGGCGAGAACGGCATCGGTACGGTCCGCAGGACCACCCTCCCCGGAGGCCTGCGCGTCGTCACCGAGACCCTGCCCTCGGTCCGCTCCGCCACCTTCGGCATCTGGGCGCACGTCGGCTCCCGCGACGAGACCCCGGCCCTGGGCGGCGCCACCCACTACCTGGAGCACCTGCTCTTCAAGGGCACCTCCCGCCGGTCGGCCCTGGACATCTCCTCCGCCCTCGACGCCGTCGGCGGCGAGATGAACGCGTTCACGGCCAAGGAGTACACGTGCTACTACGCGCGCGTGCTCGACACCGACCTGCCGCTTGCCATCGACGTGGTGTGCGACATGCTCACCGGCTCGGTGATCCGCCAGGAGGACGTCGACGTCGAGCGCGGCGCCATCCTCGAAGAGATCGCCATGACCGAGGACGACCCGGGCGACTGCGTGCACGACCTGTTCGCGCACACCATGTTCGGCGACAACCCCCTCGGCCGCCCGGTCCTCGGCACGGTCGACACGGTCAACGCCCTCACCGCCGACCGCATCCGCCGCTTCTACAAGAAGCACTACGACCCGACCCACCTCGTGGTCGCGTGCGCCGGCAACGTCGACCACCACAAGGTCGTACGGCTGGTCCGCGCCGCCTTCGAGAAGGCCGGCGTCCTCGGCGACCCCGACGCCGAGCCGATCGCCCCGCGCGGCGGCCGGCGCGCCCTGCGCACCGCGGGCCGGGTCGAGCTCGTCGGCCGCAGGACGGAGCAGGTGCACATCGTGCTCGGCATGCCGGGCCTGGCCCGCACCGACGAGCGGCGCTGGGCCCTCGGCGTGCTGAACACCGCCCTCGGCGGCGGCATGTCGTCCCGCCTCTTCCAGGAGGTCCGTGAGAAGCGCGGTCTGGCCTACAGCGTGTACTCGTACACCTCGGGCTTCGCCGACTGTGGACTGTTCGGCGTGTACGCCGGCTGCCGGCCCTCGCAGGTGCACGACGTGCTCAAGATCTGCCGCGACGAACTCGACCAGGTGGCCGAGCACGGACTGCCCGACGACGAGATCGAGCGCGCCATCGGCCAGCTCCGCGGCTCCACCGTCCTCGGCCTGGAGGACACCGGCGCGCTGATGAACCGTATCGGCAAGAGCGAACTGTGCTGGGGCGAGCAGATGTCGGTCGATGACATGCTGGCCCGGATAGCCTCGGTCACGCCGGACGACGTCCGCTCGGTCGCCCGCGACGTCCTGGGACGGCGGCCCTCCCTGTCGGTCATCGGCCCGCTCAAGGACAAGCAGGCGTCCCGTCTGCACGACGCCGTCGCCTGACCCCTCCCGGTAAGGAAGCGAAGAACATGAGCAAGCTGCGCGTGGCGGTCCTCGGCGCCAAGGGCCGGATCGGTTCCGAGGCGGTACGGGCCGTAGAGGCCGCCGACGACATGGAACTGGTGGCCGCCCTCGGCCGGGACGACAAGCTGGAGACCCTCGTCGAGCGGGGCGCCCAGGTGGCCGTGGAGCTGACCACCCCCGCCTCGGTCATGGGTAACCTCGACTTCTGCGTACGCCACGGCATCCACGCCGTCGTCGGCACCACCGGCTGGACCGACGACCGTCTCGCGCAGCTGAGGGCCCTGCTGGAGCAGTCCCCGGAGACGGGCGTGCTGATCGCACCGAACTTCTCCATCGGCGCCGTGCTCACCATGAAGTTCGCGCAGATCGCCGCCCCGTACTTCGAGTCCGTCGAGGTCGTCGAACTGCACCACCCGAACAAGGTGGACGCGCCCTCCGGCACCGCCACCCGCACCGCCCAGCTCATCGCCGAAGCCCGCCGGCAGGCCGGCAGCGCGCCCGCCCCGGACGCCACGGCCACCGCCCTCGACGGCGCCCGCGGCGCCGATGTCGACGGGGTCCCCGTGCACGCGATCCGGCTGCGCGGACTCCTCGCCCATCAGGAGGTCCTGCTCGGCGGCGAGGGCGAGACCCTCACCGTCCGCCACGACTCCCTGCACCACAGCAGCTTCATGCCGGGCATCCTGCTCGGCGTTCGCCGCGTGGTGACCACCCCCGGCCTCACCTTCGGCCTGGAACACTTCCTCGATCTGAACTGAGCTCTGCGGACCCCATGCGCGCGAAGATCTCCTACGCCGTCACGGCCGCCGTCCTGGTCGTCTACTTCGTCCTGGTCGGCAGCCGTGGTGTGCTGCTCATCCAGGCCGGCACGCCGATCACCGTCACCTTCGGTGCCGCGGTGCTGATCCTGCCGGTCATCGGTGTGTGGTTCCTGTGGAAGAACACCGAGTTCGTCCGCGACGCGAACCGGCTCGCCGCCCTGCTGGACGCCGAGGGCGGTCTGCCCGTCGACGAGCTGAAGCGCCTGCCCAGTGGACGGGTCGACCGCGACTCGGCCGACGAGGTGTTCGCCCGGCGCAAGGCCGAGACGGAGGACGCCCCCGGTGACTGGCGCAGCTGGTTCCGGCTCGCCGTCGCCTACCACGACGCCCGTGACACCCCACGCGCCCGCAAGGCCATGCAGCGGGCGATCGCACTGCACAAGACGTCTCCCTGAGCGCCCGGGGCCCACTGCCCCGGCGCGGGGGTACGCGGCGGTGCCCACTCGTGTCCCACGACGTGCCACGACGTGCCACGACGTGGTGCAGGGGATCAGGCGCTTCGCGTTCCGGTACGAGGTCCGTGCGGTCTCCGTGGAGGCGGCAGTCCGTAGTGCCCGTTGAGGCGCGTTGACACCCGACCCGGCGGGGTCGCCGTCCCCGACCTGCGGATCCCGGCGTCCTGATCCCTTGCCCCACCTGGCGGGACGCCATCGGTGCCTCAGGCGCGCCCGTACTCCGCGGCCCACGCCTCCACCGTGTCCGCGGCCCGGTCGAAGGCCAGCTGGTCCCGGCCCAGGAAGTCCGCGTTGCGCGACGTCAGCAGCGGCAGCGACTCGGCCGGACGCCCCCGCCGGGCGAGCACCAGCGCCTGCCCCTGCACCGTCCGGGGCAGCCCCAGCCAGCGCACCGGCTGCTGCACCGTGCGCACGGAGACGACCTGGTCCCAGGCGGTCGTCCGGGTGCTGACGAAGGACACGTGGCGCAGCCCCCGGGCACTGACCCACACACCCATGCGCAGCAGCCGCAGCGCGCAGGCCACACCGGCCAGCGCGATGGCGAAAACCGTCCCGGCGGACGCCGGTGTCGCCGTGGCGGCGATGATCACCGCGGCGAACAGCACGAAGGAGGCGAGCAGCAGCAGGAGTGCCGCGGCCCCCACCCGCCAGGGGCCGGGACGGTACGGGCGCCGCCAGCGGTCGCGGTCGTCGTACGGCAGGGCGACCTCGTCCGCCGTGTCGAAAGCGCGGTCGGCCGTCAGGAAGGGCAGGGGCACGGCGGGTCCTCACTCGATCCATGCGTGGGTGTGCCCGGTGAGGCTACCGATCTGTGTCCCCTGTCACCACCATCGGGGTCCGGAATGCGCCGGTGCCGCAGGCCGGTGCGGCTCAGCGCCCGTCGGAGGCCTGCCGGCGACGATCGACGGTTGCGAGAGATGCCCACTTCCACCGCATTCGAAGAAGTTCACTGCTCCATGTCGCTTCCCGGCGCCGATGCCAGGTTGTCGTTGCCGCGCCGTAGAGTGGGCGCCGCCCGAGAGACGTGATGGAAGGATCTTCCGCGCCGTGACCGACACCCCCGCCGACGACCTCGAACCCGGCTTCCGCAGCGATGTGACCGTGGAACTGGTCAAGCACACCGCGTCCGACGCCGACGTGCTGTTCGCCGCCCGCGTCTCGACCGTCGGCGAGCAGTCCCTGGACGAGCTGAACAAGGACCCCGAGCGTTCCAAGGGCTTGATCAACTATCTGATGCGGGACCGGCACGGCAGCCCCTTCGAGCACAACTCGATGACCTTTTTCATCAGCGCACCCATTTTTGTCTTCCGCGAGTTCATGCGGCACCGGGTCGGCTGGTGCCTCGCCGGCGACACGGAGATCACCCTGGAGAGTGAAGCGGGCAACCTGCGTCGACGAACCATTGCCGAGCTGTACAAGCTGTGGCACGTGGGGGTCGAGGACCGTTTGCCGCACTCCGCGGGCGGCGTCACCTGGCACAGCCGGGCCGGCAGGTGGATGGCCCAGGTCGAACGAGGTGAGACAAACCACTATCTGGGGCTCTACGAGAACCGTGAGGCGGCTGAGTCGGCCGTCGTGGAGTTCCGGGAGCAGAACCCCACCACTCGGCTGCGCAAGCTGGAGTCGGTGCGCCGCAACCATGTGCGGTGCTATGACGAGGATTCGCTGCTGGCCCAGAGGGCCAGGATCGTCGATGTGATCCAGTCCGGCGTGAAACCCCTGATCCGTATCTCCACGGTCTCCGGCAAGACGCTTCGTTGCACAGTCGATCACGCGGTGTTCACACCGGAAGGATGGCGCAAGGCGGGGGAGCTGGCAGTCGGGGACGCGGTACTGGCTGCGGGGACGGCTCCGCGCCCGTCCGAAGCCCTCGTTCCGCCCAGTCTGCGACGAGGAATCGGCGTGTGGACCACCATGCAGCGTCAGCGGCTGATCAAGGACGTCGACACCTGTCATCTCTGCGGGGGCGGCTTCCCGCGCGATCAGCTGGCTCTCGACCACGTCATTCCCGTGGCGAGCGACCTGGTCCAGGCACTCGACGAAAGGAACCTCGCTCCCGCGTGCGAACCCTGTCACGCGACGAAGAGCGCGGGGGAGCAGGCCCTGGCGCGGCGCAGTGGAAAGATCGCGAAAGCCGTTCCGGAGCGGATCGTGGGCATCGAGGACGACGGGGAGGAGATGACGTACGACCTGTCCGTGGAGGGCCCATGGCACAATTTCCTCGCCAACGGCATCGTCGTGCACAACTCCTACAACGAGGAGTCGGGGCGCTACCGCGAACTCCAGCCGGTCTTCTACGTCCCCGGTGAGGACCGCAAGCTGGTTCAGCAGGGCCGCCCCGGCAAGTACGAGTTCGTCGACGGCACCCCCGAGCAGTACAAGGCTGTCACCGACACCATGGCGGAGTCCTACCGGCAGTCGTATGCCGCGTACCAGGAGATGCTGGCGGCCGGTGTGGCCCGCGAGGTCGCCCGTGCCACTCTTCCGGTCGGTCTCTTCTCCTCGATGTACGCCACCTGCAACGCCCGCTCGCTGATGCACTTCCTGGGGCTGCGCACCCAGCACGAGCTGGCCAAGGTCCCGTCCTTCCCGCAGCGGGAGATCGAGATGGTCGGCGAGAAGATGGAGGCGGAGTGGGCCAAGCTCATGCCGCTCACGCACGCCGCGTTCAATGCCAACGGGCGCGTGGCCCCGTAGCAGGGCCCGGTTTCCGTCGGCGAGTACACATGTACGGGTCAGCCGAGCGAAGTGTCCGTATTGCGGCATTTCCCGAAGTTCATCTAGCCTGATCAAACGGGCCCGGCACTGCCTGAACCCCCGAGCAGGCAGTGCCGGGCTCCCCCTTTGCCCCACCTTGTCGTCTCCCCCGAGGGAAGACCCCGGCCTGAGCAACGAGTAGCGTGTAACCCATGGCTCCGACCTCCACTCCGCAGACCCCCTTCGGGCGGGTCCTCACCGCCATGGTCACGCCTTTCACGGCGGACGGCGCACTCGATCTCGACGGCGCCCAGCGACTCGCCACCCACCTGGTGGACGCAGGCAACGACGGCCTGATCGTCAACGGCACCACCGGCGAGTCCCCCACCACCAGCGACGCGGAGAAAGCGGATCTCGTACGGGCGGTCGTGGAGGCCGTCGGCGACCGCGCCCATGTCGTGGCCGGAGTCGGCACCAACGACACCCGCCACAGCACCGAACTGGCGCGCTCCGCGGAGCGCGCCGGTGCCCACGGCCTCCTGGTCGTGACCCCGTACTACAACAAGCCCCCGCAGGAGGGCCTCTACCGGCACTTCACGGCCGTCGCCGACGCCGCCGAGCTGCCGGTCATGCTCTACGACATCCCCGGCCGAAGCGGCGTGCCGATCAGCACGGAGACGATCGTCCGCCTCGCCGAGCACCCGCGCATCGTCGCCAACAAGGACGCCAAGGGCGACCTCGGCCGCGCCGGGTGGGCCATCGCCCGCTCCCGCCTCGCCTGGTACTCCGGCGACGACATGCTCAACCTGCCCCTGCTCTCCATCGGAGCAATCGGCTTCGTCTCGGTCGTCGGCCACCTCGTCACCCCCGAGCTACGCGCCCTGGTCGACGCGTACACCTCGGGAGACGTCCAGAAGGCCACCGAGATCCACCAGAAGCTGCTCCCCGTCTACACGGGCATGTTCCGCACCCAGGGTGTGATGACCACCAAGGCGGCACTCGCTCTCAAGGGTCTTCCCGCGGGTCCCCTGCGCGCCCCGATGGCCGAGTGCACACCCGAAGAGATCGAGCAGCTCAAGATCGATCTTGCTGCCGGCGGGGTACAACTCCCGTAACCAGACTTCGCGCGCCCGCTCGCGCAGCAGTACTTCACAACTGAAGAAGCGGGGACACCGGTGCCCGCACAACACAACGACAACTGCTTCTGCACGAACGTCACGCGCGCCACGTGCCCACCGGTACGTGGCGCGCGTGTGTGAGGAGGATCCTTTTGAGTCATCCGCACCCTGAACTCGGCGCGCCGCCGCCGCTGCCCGAGGGCGGCCTGCGCGTCACCCCGCTCGGCGGCCTCGGTGAGATCGGCCGCAACATGACGGTCTTCGAGTACGGAGGCCGCCTGCTGATCGTGGACTGCGGTGTGCTCTTCCCCGAGGAGGAGCAGCCGGGCATCGACCTGATCCTGCCGGACTTCTCGTCCATCCGGGACCGCCTGGACGACATCGAGGGCATCGTCCTCACCCACGGCCACGAGGACCACATCGGCGGTGTCCCGTTTCTCCTGCGCGAGAAGCCGGACATCCCGCTGATCGGCTCCAAGCTCACCCTCGCCCTCATCGAGGCGAAGCTCCAGGAGCACCGCATCCGTCCGTACACCCTCCAGGTGACGGAGGGGCAGCGTGAGCGCATCGGCCCCTTCGACTGCGAGTTCGTCGCGGTCAACCACTCCATTCCGGACGCCCTCGCCGTGGCCATCCGCACCCCCGCCGGCATGGCGGTCCACACCGGCGACTTCAAGATGGACCAGCTCCCGCTGGACAGCAGGCTCACGGATCTGCACGCGTTCGCCAGGCTCAGCGAGGAGGGCATCGACCTTCTGCTCTCCGACTCCACGAACGCCGAGGTGCCGGGGTTCGTCCCGCCCGAGCGTGACATCTCGGGCGTGCTGCGGCAGGTCTTCGCCGGTGCCCGTAAGCGGATCATCGTGGCCAGCTTCGCCAGTCACATCCACCGCATCCAGCAGATCCTGGACGCGGCCCACGAGTACGGACGCCGGGTCGCCTTCGTCGGCCGCTCGATGGTCCGCAACATGGGCATCGCCCGTGACCTCGGCTACCTCAAGGTTCCGCCGGGCCTGGTCGTGGACGTCAGGACACTGGACGACCTGCCCGACAGCGAAGTCGTCCTGGTCTGCACGGGCTCCCAGGGCGAACCGATGGCCGCGCTGTCCCGCATGGCGAACCGGGACCACCAGATCCGCATCGTCGACGGCGACACGGTGATCCTGGCCTCGTCGCTCATCCCCGGTAACGAGAACGCGGTCTACCGGGTGATCAACGGCCTGACCCGCTGGGGCGCCGACGTCGTCCACAAGGGCAACGCCAAGGTGCATGTCTCCGGCCATGCGTCAGCGGGCGAGTTGCTGTACTTCTACAACATCTGCCGCCCGAGGAACCTGATGCCGGTCCACGGCGAGTGGCGCCATCTGCGCGCCAACGCGGAGCTGGGCGTCCTGACCGGCGTCCCGCACGACCGCATCGTCATCGCGGAGGACGGCGTGGTCGTCGACCTGATCGAGGGCAAGGCGAAGATCTCGGGCAAGGTCCAAGCGGGCTACGTCTACGTCGACGGCCTCTCCGTCGGTGACGTCGGTGAGCCCGCGCTCAAGGACCGCAAGATCCTCGGAGACGAGGGCATCATCTCGGTCTTCGTCGTCATGGACTCGTCGACCGGCAAGATCACGGGCGGTCCGCATGTCCAGGCCCGCGGGTCGGGCATCGACGACTCGGCCTTCAGTGACGTGATCCCGAAGATCACCGAGGTTCTGGAGCGTTCGGCCCAGGACGGCGTCGTCGAACCCCACCAGATGCAGCAGCTCATCCGCCGCACGCTGGGCAAGTGGGTCTCCGACACCTACCGGCGCCGGCCGATGATCCTGCCCGTGGTCGTCGAGGTCTGACGGTTCGTCGGGACAGCACGGACGAGCGAACAGGGAGCGGGGCGCCTCGATTTGCATCGGGGCGCCCCGCTCCAGTACGTTTACAGCTCCCCCCGATCGGGCACCCGGACGCTTCGCGCGCCGGAACCAGTCCCGGGTGGGGTGGGAAAACCGGCTCAGAATCTCTGATAAAGTCGGGTCCGCCGGAAAGGGAAACGCGAAAGCGTAAACCTGGAAAGCACCGAGGAAATCGGATCGGAAAGATCTGATAGAGTCGGAAACGCAAGACCGAAGGGAAGCCCGGAGGAAAGCCCGAGAGGGTGAGTACAAAGGAAGCGTCCGTTCCTTGAGAACTCA
>NZ_JBITRU010000050.1:0-40041 GCF_044540255.1 Streptomyces sp. NPDC086080 | reverse complement strand
CGCGACCTCCACCGCCACAACGATGCCTTCGCCGCCTACGGCATCTGACCGACCGGCACGAAAGCGGACATCACGGCACTACGCCGGGGCCGTGGCCGGCACGATACCTGGAAGAACCGGCAGGGCACGATTCCTCGGCTATGAGATCTCCGTCCAAAGAGACGACCGCAGAGCGGAACGGAAACGAGGCAGCCGGCGCAAGCGCCGGTCGACCAACGGAACCGTTGCACTGCACGTCCCCCAAGAGGTGATCAAGGCAAAATGCGCACCATACCTGGCACGCGGGAAACCCGCGCGGCAGCCCTCAATGTACCGCCTGGACGACTACACGCTCGTCAGCATCTACGGCGCCAGGTACCGCGGAATCGTTAACTACTACCTGCTGGCCGGTGAAGTCTTTCGACTGAACCGGTTGCATTGGGTCATGCAGTCCTCGCTGCTGTGCTCCCTGGCGGACAAGCACCGCTCGACCATGTCGCAGGCGGCCCGGAAACACAAGGCCACCATCGACACCCCGGCCGGGCCACGCAAGTGCCTCCAGGTCAGCATCACCCGGCCTCCGAGCAGGAAACCGCTGGTCGCGCAGTTCGGTGGAATTCCACTCAAACGGCACAAGGCCGCAATCCTGACCGACCGCGACCCTGCCCAACGCCTGGCACCACGACGCGAGTTGACCAAGCGCCTACTGGCCGGAACCTGCGAACTCTGCGGACAGGCCGCGAGGACCCAGGTCCACCAGATCCGCAGACTCGCCGACCTGGACCGACTCGGGCAGACGCAACCCGACTGGGCCGCCCTCATGGCAAAGAAACGGTGCAAGACCCTCATGGTCTGCCCGCCCTGCCACGAGGGCATCCACGACGGCCACGAAACCGCAGTTCACGAACATCACTGGAGAGCCCACTGCGGTTAACGCCGCACGACGGGTTCGGGAGGAGGCCGCTGGGAAAAGGACCAGCCCTGCGGGCTGGCACCTCACCCAGCGACCCACCTCACGTGCGACGGCCGGGCGGCTGATCACGACCACTGACGTACTCGATGGAGTGAGGTCGTCCTCGCTCGGGTCTCCCATCAGGAACAAGAGCGGTATGGTCGACGGTATGGCAACCAAGAAGTACACCGTCACGCTTCCCGAGGAGCTCGCCGAGGCCATTCGGGCCGAGGTGGGCCCCGGCGGGTTCAGCCGCTACGTCACTCACGCCATAGAGCGTCAGCGGGAGCAGGACCGTCTCGGAGAGGCGGTCGCCTGGTGGGAGGAGGAGTACGGCGAGGCCACCGAGGCCGAGCTGGCGGAGGCGGACGCGGAGCGCCGGGAGATCGAGCGCAGGCATGCCGAGCTGGCCCGCGCACAGCGGGTGGCCGCCGGTGAGCCGGTCGAGGTCGCGCCGGAGGGACAGCGGGGGGCGGCCGCATGACGGGGGACCCGGTTTACCTTCTGGACTGCGAAGGTCTGTCCCGCTGGGTGCGGGGCGAGCGTCGGACGGGTGTCCGTATCAAGGACGCCCACCGGCTCGGTATCCGCGTCATGACCACTTCGATGACGTTGATCGAGGCGTACGACGTACGGACCTATCTCCCGGCATGGCACTGGGCTCTCTCCCGGATCCACGTCGAGCCGGTGAGCGAGGACATCGCCGAGGACGCGATCGGCCTGCTCAAGGAAGCCGGCCTCCACGGCCACAAGTACGCCATCGACGCGGCCCTGGCCGCCGTCGCCCTGCGACAGCCGGGGCCGGTCACCGTCTTCACCTCCGACGAGGACGACCTGCGCAAGCTGTGCGGGGACCGTGTGGTCGTCATGCGCCTATGATCGACCGGCCCGCCCGGAACGCCCCCTCCGTAGGGGCACTCCGGGGCACCGGATCACCACCGTGCTGGTCAGAGCCCGGCCCGCGCCAGCAGCACCGCAAGCGCCTCCGGCTTCACCATCTGTACTGTTCGCACCTGCCCGAGCCGCAGTTCGCTCTGCTCCACGGGATCGCGGTACAGCGCCTTCGTGGCCTCGGTGAGCAAAGTCGCCGCCACCAGGTACGAGACAGTGGGGTCCTCCGGGTCCTCCCAGGGCTCCTCGTCGACCTCGGCCACCGCGGCGACCGCCGAGGCCGGGCTGGTGAAGAAGAACCAGAGGCGGTCGCCCTGTTTCATGCGGTTGCGGCGGCTGAGCCACAGTTCGAGTTCGGGCTCCTCCTCCGCAAGTCGGCGCATCGTCTCCTTGTCGGACGGCTCCCCGTCCAGCGTGTCCTTGTTCGGGTTGAGGATGTATATCCAGTCCGTCACGGCTCCCCCTCGGTCGGCACACGTGATCCGTCACCGGACCCGCGTACACGTCATGCGCCGCCGGCACGGATCGCCCCACCACATGGTGCCAAGTCGCTCCAGCATCCGCAGCCTCCTGTACGCCTCTACGGCTCGATGTCTTGACACTCCCACTCACGTACACGTTTTCGAATTCCTGCGATGACATAAGTGTGTTGACAACGCTCACAAATATGCTTCAGTCTGGTCGTGCAAACATGCCGCATCATCACCCTCAGGCGCACCTCACGTCGCCCTGCCGTGAAAGGAACAGTCCGTGAGCGACCAGCTGAAACCCTCCGTCGAATCCCCTGCGGACCACCCCGTCTCCGTGCGAGAGCTTCTCCTCGCGCGACTCGACGGCTCGGATCTCGCTCCGCAGGCTCGATCCCTGTTGCGCGAACTGCTGCCCGACGAGTCGGCCAGGAGCAGCGGTTTACGAGCCGACCCCGTGCAGCTCCGCTCCATCACCGCCGTCGGCTGGCGCGGCATCGGCCCGCGCACCACCCTCGAACTGCCGCCGGGCCCCGGGCTGGTGGTCGTCGCCGGGCCCAACGGATCGGGCAAATCGAGCTTCGCCGAGGCCGCCGAGACGGCCCTGACCGGACGCAACTCCCGTTGGGACAAGCGTCGGGCGAGTGATTGGAAGCAGGGGTGGCGCAACCTGCACAGCCCCGACGTGACGCCCGAGGTGTCCGTCGAACTGTGCGTCGGCGAGCAGGGCGAACCCGTCACAGTGCGGCGCACCTGGTACGGAGCCAAAGTCGACGACGCCCGAACGCACGCGGAGGGGGCCGACGGCTCGGAGCGGAAGCTGGAGGAAGTGGTCGACGCCGCGGCACTCGACCTCGCGCGTCCTTTCCTGCCGTACAGCGAACTCGGCTCGATGATCAACGGCACGCTGGGCGATCTGCACGACGCGTTCTTCGAACTCCTCGGTCTGGAACTGCTCGCCGAGTTCGACGCCCGGCTCAGGGATGCGGTGGGCGAGTGCCGGCAGGCCGTCGAACGCGAGAAGGAACACACGGAGCAGGTGCTCGGTGAACTGGCCGGACTGGAGGACCCCAGGGCCCGGCACGCTGCCGAGGCCCTGTCGGGCACCCGAGCCGACCTCGACCGGGTGCGGGCCCTGCTGGCGAGCCGTTCACCGGCCGCCGAGGCCGAGCTGGAAGGACTGCGGCAGAAGGCGAGCCTCGTCGGCCCCGATCTGCAGGAGGTATCCGGTGCCGTGGCTCGACTGCGCGAGGCGGCGGCTCGCGCGGAGGAGACCCGGCACGGCAAAGCCGAGCACGCCCGGCGGCTGGCCAAGCTGCTGGAGGCGGCGCTCGACCACCGGCGCCGTTCCGACTCCGCCGACTGCCCGGTGTGCGGCAACCCCGGACAACTCGACCGCTCATGGGCCGAACACGCACGGGCCGAAGTGGAACGGCTGCAGAACGAGGCCGCCCAGGCGGAGGGTGCCCTGCAAGCCGTGGTCAAGGCACGGCAGGCCCTCCACGATGTGATCGACCCCGTCCCGGCGTGGTTGCAGAAGGCCGGTTCCCCGTTGGCGGAGCTCTGGCGGGACTGGGCCATGTGCCGCAGCATCACCGACACCGCGGAACTGGCCGACCGGGCTGACAGGGCGGCCGTCGCCCTGGAGAACGCCTGTCGGCAGGTGCGGGAGGAATCGACCCTGGAACTCGCCGAGTACGACGGCGAGTGGCAGTCGACGGCCATGCGGCTCGCCGGCTGGCTGGCGGTGGCGGAAGCGGCCGAGGCGGCGCGTGTGCGTCGGCCTCACGCGACCAAGGCTCGCGCGTGGCTCCGTTCGGTCATCGACGAACTGCGGGACGAGCGGTTGCGTCCGTTCGCCGAACAGTCCCAAAAGGTGTGGCAACAGTTGTGCGAGCACAGCAGCGTCACGCTCGGGTCCGTGACCCTGGCCGGAACTCCGGGTCGTGGCAGGGTCGAACTGGACGTCAGCGTCGACGACATGACCGCTCCCGCCTACAGCGTGATGAGCCAGGGGGAGCTGCACTCACTGGCACTCTCGCTGTTCCTGCCGCGTGCCACGCACGGGGCAAGCCCGTTCGGTTTCCTGGTGATCGACGACCCGGTGCAGTCCATGGACCCGGAAAAGGTGGAAGGCCTTGCCCGAGTGCTCGACGTCTTCGCCCAGGACCGCCAGGTGATCGTCTTCACTCACGACACCCGGCTTCAGCAGGCGATCACCCATCTCGGCATCCGCGCGACCGTCCTGCGGGTCACCCGCCAGACAGACTCCGTAGTCGGCGTCGAGACGGTCACCGACCCCGTGGACCAGGCGCTCGCGGAGGCGCGGGCCATCTCCCTCGACCGACAGATGCCCCAGGATGTGGCCGACCGGGTGCTCCCGGCCATGTGCAGGGGTGCGATCGAGGTCGCTTGTCTGGTCACGGCGCGCCGTCGGCTCCGCGACGAGCACGGATTGCCGCTGCCCGAGGTGGAGGAGCGCATCGCGTCCCTGGAGCGCACCAAGGAGTACGTGGCCCTCGCCTTGTTGGGGGACGCCAAGCGGGACGCGCAGGGGACCGTCGAGCGGATCCGGGCAGGCGGCTGGTCTCTGATCCAGACATTCAACTCGGGCACGCATGCGCCCCTGCCCACGGTCGACGACCGCAAGGCTCTGGTCTCCAGGACCAAGGGCCTGGCCATGTCCATCCTCCGCTCCGGTGGCCCGGGCAACGGGCAGGCTCCCGGACATTCTGGAGGTGCGCAGTGACAGTCACTCCGGAAGGTCTGGTCGCCGACGCCGGCAAGCTGCTGCTGCCTCCGGCCGGGACCAGGCAGACCTTGGCCCCCGGCCTGCGCGCCCGCGCTGCCGCGGTTCTGCTGCGCATGGCGCTGGAGCAGGCACTCGACGCCTACTGGCGGCGGATCACCCCGAGGATGACCCGGGTGGGCAAGCACCGCATGCTGTGCCTGGAGTGGTACGCGGGACGTGACACCGCGCGCCGGTGCCGCACGACGTGGGCGGCGCTCAGCGCGACCTGCCACTACCGCACGTACGAACTGCCGCCGGCGCCGACCGAGATCCGGGCACGGTTGGAGGAAGTCACCGTCCTGCTGGCCGCTCTGGATGCCGGGCCGGGGACCGCACCCGTGGTCCGGCGCACGGACGCATGACCGACGGTTCCGTCTTTCGCGGACGCGAGCGGCGGGGCCGGTCCACCGACACATAGGGTCCTGGAGGACGGTCCAGGCACTCCACGGACGAGGAGCAGGTGTGAGCGAGGAGCAGAAGGCCCCTTCCGGGACGGCGGAGTACCCGGAGTTCGGGCTGCACCTGCCGAACGGTGGTCCAAAGGCGCGGGGGCGGCTCCTCACGGTCAAGGGCACCAACGGGAGTCAGAGGTTCGTCGTTCTGGCCGGGTCGCCCGCCCGCGCGGAGGTCGTGCCCTCGTTCCCGCACCGTATGCAGTCGTCCTACCGGCTGCGGCAACGGCTGATCGGCGAGGGCGCACTGGCCGAGTCCACGCGCTGGCCCGGCTGGCTGGAGACGACGCGGGACATCGAATGCAACTCCCCGTCGGCCGCTGCCGAAATCCTGGTCGGACGCAGCTCCAATGGGTGGCAGGAATGGAAGTCGGCCGACGGACATCCGCTCGCCGACTATCTCGACCAGGTCTGGTGGGGGCGCAACCGCGCCTGGCTGGTGCGGGGGTCGAACGTCTCCGGTCTCGACCTCGTTCAGCGGCTGTGGTTGTCCGAGGGGCTGGTCTCCCTCTCGGCCCGCCACCTGCGCAAGGGCGTCGAGCAGGGCGTCAGCAAGGACAGGCTGCGCGCGGCAGTCGACGAGGACTACGCGTCCACCGCGACGTACAACCAGAAGATGCAGCTGGTCGAGGACATCCACGCGTTCCTCTCCCGCATGCGGCCCGGCGACACGATGTGCACCATCTCCGGTGGGCGGTTCCACGTCGGTGAGATCGCGGGGCCCGCCGAGCAGGTCGACTCCGAGGACGGGCGATCCAATCTGCGTCGTCCAGTGGACTGGGCGGATCAGGGACATCCGTACGACGGGTTGCCGGAGGAACTGCAGCAGCGTCTGTCCAGTCAGCACGACGTGGTCGACCTGACGATGGTCAAGGACCTCATCGACGGCCTCGGGTTGAGCGATCAGGATCTGATCGACGAAGCCGATGCCACCGATCGCGACCCCAGCATGGAGATTCCCGCTCTCACGGCCCGGCGTGAGCTGGAACTGCCCCCGCCGACGGGAGAGCTGGTCGCGGAGCTGCTCGTGCACGATCCGGAGTGGCTGGAGGAGGTGCGCGAGCTGCTCTGGGACGAACGGCAGCTCGTGTTCTACGGACCGCCCGGCACCGGCAAGACGTATCTCGCCCTCAAGTGCGCCGAATTCCTGGGCGGCGGTCCGGAGCAGGTGAAGCTCGTGCAGTTTCACCCGTCGTACTCCTACGAGGACTTCTTCGAGGGGTTCCGGCCGCAGGAGGACCCGGAGACCCGCGAGGTGGCGTTCCGGCTCACCGCCGGGCCGCTGCGCGAGCTCGCCGACCTCGCCTCCCGTGAGGGAAACCGGCACATCCCGCACTTCCTGATCATCGACGAGATCAACCGCGCCAACCTCGCGAAGGTCTTCGGCGAGCTGTACTTCCTGCTGGAGTACCGCAACAAGTCGGTGCGGCTGACGTACTCCGGGGACGACTTCGCACTGCCGCCGAACCTGTTCGTGATCGGGACGATGAACACCGCCGACCGCTCCATCGCGCTCGTGGACGCGGCGATGCGCCGGCGTTTCGCCTTCGTCGAGTTGTCCCCGCGCACCGAGCCGACCAGGGGCCTGCTGCGCCGGTGGCTGGAGCGGGAGGGCCGGGACGCCGAGCCCGCGGACCTGCTCGACGCGCTCAACACGCGGATCGACGACCCGGACTTCCGCATCGGGCCCTCGTACCTGATGAAGAAGGGCGTGTACCGGGAGGGCGGGCTGGAGCGGACCTGGCGGACGAAGATCCTGCCGCTGCTGGAGGAGCACCACTACGGCGAGGGTGTGGACGTCGAGAGGCGGTACGGGCTGGCGGCGCTGCGGGAGTCACTGGGGTGACGACGGTCATCGAGCTCGTCGAACACGCGCCGGCGGTCGGCGTGGCCCTGCCGGACGGTGTGGGGCGGGCGCTCGCGGCGCTGCGCATCGTGGACGCGGCGCCGGACCCGTACTCACCGGGCCACTGGTCGGTGCGGGCGGGCAGTACGGTCGGGGCCGTCACGCTCACGGTGCCGGGTCACGACGCGCCGCTCACGGTCCGCATCGTCCCCAAGGTGCCGGTCGCCCGCCTCTTCTTCCTGCTCGGCTACGGCCTCGACCCCACGGGTGCCTGGCGGGACGGTGAGGTCGAGGTCGCCGAGCACCGGGACCTGCTGCCGGCGCTCGCCCACGCGGTGGAGCGGCAGGTGGACCGGGCCCTGCGCCAAGGGCTGCTGCAGGGCTACCGGGTGACGGAGGAGACTTCACCGGTCGTACGGGGGCGGATCCGGGAGGCGGAGCAGATACGGCGCCGGTTCGGGGCTGCGCTGCCGGTGGAGGTGGCGTACGACGACTTCACGACGGACATCGCGGAGAACCGGATCCTGCGGGGGGCCGTGGAGCGACTGCTGCGGCTGCCCGGAGTTCCGCGTGAGGTGCGCCGGAGGCTGCTGCACCAGCGGGCACGGCTGGCGGATGTCACGGTGCCGGTGCGCGGCCGGCCCCTGCCCGAATGGCGTCCGAGCCGCCTCAACGCCCGGTACCACCACGCCCTCCCCCTGGCGCGGGCCGTGCTGCAGGACGCCTCTCCGGAGCACGGGCTCGGCGGCCTGCGCGTCGACGGTTTCCTGTTCGACATGAACAGGCTCTTCGAGGACTTCGTGACCGTCGCCCTGCGCGACGCCCTGCGCGGATCGGGTCACACCGCCCGCCTCCAGGACGGCCACCACCTCGACGAGGCCGCCGCCGTCCGCATGCGGCCGGACTTCGTGCTGTACGGGCCGGACGGCATCCCGTGCGCCGTCGCGGACGCGAAGTACAAGGCGGAGCAGCGGGGTGGTTACCCGGAGACCGACCTGTACCAGATGCTGGCGTACTGCACCGCCCTCGGACTGGGCGCGGGACACCTGGTCTATGCGAGGGGCAACGCCTCGCACGCGGTCCACCGGGTGCGCCACGCGGGCATCCTGATCCACCAGCACGCTCTCGACCTGGACCAGGAACCGGCGGGGCTGCTCGCCGACGTCGAGGAGGTCGCGCGGCACATGCGGAATGCCTGACGCGACCTCCTGGGACGGATCCTGTTACCGCGGCTACCGCAGTTTCCACTCACCGGTCTTGTCGGCGAACCCGGAGTCCATGGTGAACTGCACGGTGTCGACCTTCGCCGCCTCGGGAACCTCGAAGACGATCCAGCCGAGGCCCTTGGCGCCGGGCTTGAGCTTCAGACTGGAGGCCATGGACGGCCCGGCCGTGATGTCCCCGAAGGTGGCATCGAACTGCTGGCCCTCGCTGTCCGCGATCTGCGCGCCGTTGGACGGGCTGTCGCTGTAGGCCGCCTCACCGGTGTTGACGAGTTGGAACTGGACGCCGACGAACCGCTTGCCGGAGGCGGGCTCCATGAACTCGTCGGCCGACTTGGCCGGGTCGGCGACCTTGACGACGGTGACGTCGAGCTTGCTGCCCTCCTCGAAGCCCTCCAGGGTGAGGGTGTCGCCGACCTTGGCGACCTCGGGAGCGTCGGACGTCTCCTTCGTGGCGCTCCCGCCGCTGTCCGCCGGGGCAGTGACGTTTTCCTTCGGCTTGTCCACGACGGTGCTGCCGGTGTCACAGGCGGTGAGGGTGAGCGCACCGAGGACTGCGGCCGCGGCGACGGCGATTCGGATACGGGCGTGCATGGTCCCCCCAGGGGTAGTGCCGGTGGCTGTTCACGTACACACCCCGCCTCTTCAGTGCCGAGGGAGTGCACAGGGGAACCATAGAGAGAGCCCGTTGATGATGTCAACAAACATCATTTCGGATGTTCACACCTCAGTACCTCGCAGGCGGCGTGCATCCGATGCGTATGATCGGCCCCGAACGGTCCATTCAGGGGCGGGGGGACACGTGCCGCAGCTTGCGTTCGCCAACAGTTTCTGGGAGAGCTACGACCTCCTGGAGAAACCCGTGCGGGCCGGTGTACGCAAGGCGATGCAGAAGTTCCAGCAGCTCAGCGTTCCCGAGTTGCAGGCGGACAAGGGTCTGCATCTGGAGTCCGTCGAGAAGGCCCGGGATCCGCGGATGCGAACCATCCGCATCAACGACTTCTGGCGCGGAGTCGTCCTGGCGCCGGACGACGGCAGCGACGTGTTCCTGCTCGTCAACGTCGTCCGGCACGACGACGCCTACACCTGGGCCGCCAAACGGCTGTACACGACGAACGCCGCGACGCGGGCGCTCGAGGTGCGCAACGTGGTGGCGATCGAACAGCTGACGCCACAGCTGGAGAAGGCAGCATCGGCCGCGCCTTCGTTGCTCTTCGCTCGGTACTCGGACACCGTACTGCGTGAGCTGGGCCTCGACGACCAGGTGCTCCGCGCGGTGCGCACCATCATCGACAAGCCACAACTCGAGGCGTTCGGAACGCTGTTGCCGGAGGACCAGTTCGAGGTGCTGCAGTACCTCGCCGAGGGGTTCGGCCCGGAGGACGTCTACCGCGACGTCGTCGCCGTGCGCAGGCCGGTGGCCTCCGCTCCCGATCCGGACGAGAGCCTCGCGGTCGCGATCGCCAACACCACGAGCCGGATCACCCTGGTCACCGGTCCGGAGGAACTCGCCGACATCCTGGAGAAGCCGTTCGCGGCCTGGCGGGTCTTCCTGCACCCCTCGCAGCGCCGGGTGTCCTACCGGGTGTCCTACAGCGGTCCGGTGCAGGTCACCGGAGGCCCCGGGACCGGAAAGACGGTCGCCGCCCTGCACCGGGTCAAGCATCTGCTCGGCCGCTCCGCGGACAGCCGCATCCTGCTCACTACGTACACGAACGCACTGGCGGCGACCCTGCGGGAAAATCTGTCGCTACTCCTGGACGGGGACGAGGAGTTGCTGGAGCGGGTGGACGTGACCACGGTCAACGCCTACGCGCACGGCGTCGTGACGCGTCTCGACGGCAAGGCCCCCTCGCCCGTCGGCGACCGCGAGGAACGCCAGGTGTGGCAGCGGGTGGTGAAGAAGCTCGGGTTGCCGTGGACCGAGCAGTTCCTCGCCCAGGAGTACCGGCATGTCGTCCTGGCACAGGATCTGCGTACGGTGGACGACTATCTCGCGGCTTCGCGGCGCGGCCGGGGCAGCGCACTGCCCGCGGGCAGACGGCAGCGGTTGTGGCCGGCGGTCGAGCTGTTCGAGACGATGCTGCGTGAGCGGAAGGGGACGACGTATCTGAAGGTGTGTGCGCGGGCGGCCGAGTTGCTGGCGGCGTCGCCGGCCACACATGACCATGTGGTGGTGGACGAGGCGCAGGATCTGCATCCCGCGCAGTGGCGGGTGCTGCGGGGCGCGGCGGCTCCGGGCAGCGACGACCTGTTCATCACGGGCGATCCCCACCAGCGGATCTACGACTCGAAGGTCTCACTGGGTTCGCTGGGTATCGCGGTGACCGGGCGCACTCACCGGCTGCGGCTCAACTACCGCAGCACGGAGGAGATCCTGACCTGGTCGACCGGCCTGCTGAGTCAGGTGACGGTGGAGGACCTGGGCGGCGAGGGCAGCGACACGCTGGCCGGCTACCGCTCACTGCTGCACGGCCGCAGACCGCAGGTGGCCGGGTACGGCTCGGAGCAGGAAGAGGTCACGGCGCTCGTCGCACGCGTTCAGGACTGGATCGGGCGGGGCATCCGTCCGTCGGAGATCGGCGTGTGCGCCCGGTTCAACGTCCTGCTCGACAAGGCGTACGACAAGCTGGGGGCGGCCGGGGTGCCCGTGGCCCGGGTCAGGGACAACCCGGGGGCCAAGGTGGACGGCGTCCGGCTGGCCACGATGCACGCGATGAAGGGCCTTGAGTTCCGCTGTGTCGCGGTGCTCGGTGTGACCGCCGGCGCGGTGCCGTTCTCCCGGGAGGTGACGCCGGCCGCCGTGGACGTTCTGCAGCACGAGTCCGACCTGCTGCGGGAGCGGTGCCTGCTGTTCGTGGCGTGTACGAGGGCCCGGGAGGCGCTCGCGGTGTCGTGGAGCGGGGCGGCCAGCCCTTTCCTGGCATCGTGAGTCGCGGACGCCCGCTCCCGGCGTCCGCGTCGCGTCAGCCCTCGGGTCTCAAAGCACCGTTGCTCAGTCCGTCCTGCGCCAGTGCGGCGATCTGACGGCTCAGCTCCGCGACCCTGCGCGAGCGCTCCTCGAACTCCCTCAGCGCGCGGAACGCGGAGCCGTACCTGCGCTGGGTGCCGATGTCCATCTGGGGGATGCGAGCGCCCTTGCTGTCGAGACGGAAGGTGCCGCTGGAGCTGGTGGAGCGCCGGCTGTTGGCGGTGCTGTGCAGGAATCCCTGGAGGAAGTCGGTGTCGAGCTGGTCGCTGGTCGAGACCGGCTCCGGGTCCGCGAACTCGACGAGCCCCGCCCGGATCAGGTCGGCGACGCTGACGCTGGGCCCGTCGAGGGCACCGGTCGACTCGTTCGAGGTCAGCGACGGCAGCAGTTCCGCCAGCCTGCGCACCTGCTCGGCCAGCTCCTGGCGCAGGCTCTCGTACTCGGTTCCGTAGTCGCGGTGCGACTCCTGCACGTAGCGGCCCGGGGTGAGGTCCACGAGATCGTCCAGCAGGTCGATCTGGGCAACGTCGGTGACCTGCTCGGGACCTGCCTCCAGGGGACCGTCCGGGGCGTTGGACGTCAGATCGACCATACGCACGGCGGTGGCCGCGTCGTCCGCATTCCGCGGTCGGCGCAGATGCCACAGGTGCACGGGGAGGGCGTGGGCTGCGGCCGTCCCCGGCGGCAGAGCGGTGATCTGCGTCAGGACGCCGCGGCGCACAAGCTCGGCGCGAATACGGCGGCCGGCTTTGCGGTAGGCGACCGAAGCGGGCATCACCATGATGACGCGGCCGCCCGGTGCGGTGTGCGCATAGGCGTGTTGCAGCCAGGCGAGTTCGCCCTCCGCCCGGGAGGGGGTACCGAGCTCCCAGCGAGGATCGAGGAGCAGGTCCGCCCGTCCCCAGTCGGTGTCGCTGACCGGCGGATCGCAGACGACCAGGTCGGCTTTGATCTGTGGCCACTGGTCGGCGCGCAAGGAGTCGCCCTGTTTGACATCGATGTGGGTCCGATCGGAGAGATCGGCCCTCAGCTGTGCGAAACGCGCGCTGCGGGCGTCCACTTCCTGACCGTAGCGCCTGATGCCAGGAGCTGAGCCGAGGGCGAGGAGAAGGGTGCCGACTCCGCAGGCGGGGTCGAACAGCACCGCGTCGGCCGACGTGTCGCCGACGAAGTGCTGGACGGCACGGACCACTCGGGGTGAGGTCACCTGGTCCGATCCCGCGCGACGCACGGACTCCGTGAACCGCTCGGCGAGGTCGTTCACCACCTCTGCGGGGGAACGTTCCTCCGCCAGACGCCGGGCCAGGACGACCGCCTGCTCGGGCAGGGCGGGCGGCTTCTCGCCGCCAGGGGCAGCGAGAAGCTGAGCGACATCCGCGAGCCCTGTGAGCATGTCGTCGCCGTAGACCCCGCGCAGCACCTGCCACAGATGCACCTCGTCGGTGACGTCCTGCCCCTTGCGCTGCTTGTCGAGCCAGGCCTGCACTTCGGCCAGATCGAAGAGAGGGCTGTTGGCCCCGCCACCGGCCGGTGCGGGAAAGTCGTCGTACCGCCGCCTCCAGTTCGACACGGCAGCACGGGTGACGCCCGCGATACGGGCGATCTCGGAACCGGTTACCAACGGGTTCGTCGGAGTGGCCGGAGTCTGTGGCATAGGGTCACCGTACACATTTCCATGTCGCACATCAATCATCGTTGACCGTTGACGACGTCAACAAAAGCCCGGATAGTCCCGGTCACTCGCGTTCTGCACCTCCGTGGGTGGTCGACCTGACGTCACATTGGTACGTGTGGACTCCACGGTCGACTCATCCGCGGATGCGCTCCGCATGGAAGAGGGCAGACACAAGGTCATCGTTCCGCGGCCCGGGGTTCCGGTTCTACGAGATCCTCAGCCCGTGCAGCTGAGGAACTGGCCGTGTCGGGGTCACGTCGCACGGGTCTCACCGCAGCAGCGACCTCGGGTCCCGCAGGGCGTGCCACAGTCCTGCACCGAGCGGTACGACCGTCAGGGCGAAGAAGACCCAGAAGAGAAACGTGGCCCCGGGCGCGAGGTCGTAGACGGTGCCGTCCTCCCACTGGCAGTAGGCGCGCGGCGGAAAGGGAGTGGAGATTCCCGAGACCTCCCCGTCCCCCAGGACGCCCTCACGCATCGGCACCCTGGGGCAGGGGGCGGTGTCGGGGAAGAGGACGGGGTCGTCCGCGATCATGATCACGGCCCAGGTGAGGGCGCAGAGCGGCAGTGACCAGAACACCGCTGTCCGCACCCACCACGGCAGGAGCGGATGCACCAGCAGGCCGCGCAGCGCGACCCGGGCGACCACGAGCACGACGAAGACCGTGAGCAGGGTCATGACGTCGTCGCGGCCTTCCGGGCGCGGGACCCGGCGGCGTAGGCGGCACCGACGGCGAGCAGGACGGAGGCCAGGGCCAGGGACGCGCTCGCCCAGTTCATCCACACGTAGTCGGGGTCACTGGGGTAGACCGAGCCGTCGTCGCGGACGCAGTCGAAGCGCAGCGGCAGGTACGAGGACCGGTGGTGGGAGAGGCCCTGCCTGGTCTCCTCGTCGAAGCCGTCGCGGCAGGCCGGAGCCGGAATCGAGTCCGCGCCGTCGCCGAACGCCTGCTCCGACGCCACCACACCGAAGAAGCCCAGGGAGTAGACGGCCGCGGCCGCCCACGCGGCAGCTGCCGCCCCCCCGACGCGGCAGGAGCACCGCCCAGGGCTCGGGCCTGCCCGGGAGCGCCACCGAGACGACGCCCGCCGCGGCGACGAGCGCCCCGACAGCGCAGACCACGAAGAGACCCAGACCCACGAACAGCGCCGCCACGTCCTTCCGGTGGAGGTGAGGGAGGGACCGATCACTACGTCATGGGGACAGACCCTAGCCGTGCGGGACGTCGCTGACGTACACCACCCCTGCCATGCGCGGCAGTTGGGCCGGGTCGAGCGGGGCGTAGCCGAAGTACGGGGACTCCCGCAGGGTGGGGAGCCTGTCGCCGAGCGCGGCGTACAGCCCGGCGGCGTCGATGACATACCGGTCCTCGGGGAGGGCGTACAGGAGTCCTTCGAGGGTGGCCGGAGGCGGGGCGTCCACTCCATGGTGCCGGATCGTGCCGAGGGCGGTGGCCAGGAAGGCGTACTGCTCGCCGAGTGGGTCGCTCACCAGGGCGCCGGCGCTCCACCACTCCAGCAGGGGGTGGTCCCACATGCGCATCGTGCTCCTGTCCCGCTGGAGGTGACTGTTGTGGGCGTGCACGAGCGCAGGGCCCCGCTCGGCGAGGGCGAGGAGGTTGCCGGCCATCATCGCGCTCTGCGCGACGGGCACGCCCGGCTGTCCGCCCGCGGACGGGACCTGCCGGCCGGGGCCACGGAGCTCGACTCGTACCTGCGCGCCCGTATGTGAGCGTCAGCTCCTGACCGTGGTCCGGTGCCGTCCGCGGTCGGTGCCCGTTCGCCCGCGGGTGGCGGGCGTCGGGCACGGGCGGACCTGGCATCGGTGACCTCGTGCACGCTTCACTTGTGCAGGGCGCTGAGGAGCATCGGGAGGGAGGCGTGCAGTTCGCGTTCCCAGTAGGCCCAGGTGTGGGTGCCGGGGCCGTAGAAGTTGGTCGTGACGTGTTTCGCGCCCACGCGCTTGAGCTCCGCGGCCAGGGCGTGGTTCTGGCGGTTGAAGTCGGCCTCGAGGGCGCTGGTGGCGCCCGGTCGGTCCAGGGGGCCGGTGGTGCCGTCGCCGCAGGACAGGTACACGGGGAGGGACTTGAGGCGTTTGGCGAGGTGGACGGGGTCGTGGGCCTGCCAGATGCGGCGTTGGGCGACGGGGTCGCCCCAGACGCGGAGGGGGTCGTTGTTCTGGCCGGCGAAGAGGCCCATGATGCGGTTGACCGACTCGTCGTTGAGGAGCGGGTGTGCGGAGCCGGAGTAGGCGGCGGTCGCCTTGAACATGCCGGGGTGGCGGGCGGCGTAGAGCAGGGCGCCCTGGCCTCCCATCGAGAGGCCGGCGACGACACGGTTGCGGCTCGCGCCCCAGTCGCGCTCCAGGAGGTGCCGCAACTCGACGGTGTGGAAGGTCTCCCAGGCGGGGTCGCCGCCCTCGCCGTGGTTCCACCAGTCGCTGTACCAGCCGTTCCAGCCGGCCTCGGGCATGACGACGAGGACGTCGCGCAGGCTGTCGGTCTCCGCCACGTCGGTCATGGCGGTCCAGGACGTGTAGTCGCCGCAGCAGCCGTGCAACAGCCAGAAGGTGGGCCAGTGTTGGCGTCGGTCGTCCGGGTTCCAGCCGTCGGGGGTGAGGAGGCGGACCTTGACCGTCCGGCCGCCGAGGGCCGTCGAGCGGACGGAGAGGTCGACCTGGCGGTCGGCGACCTGGGTGACGTCGACGACCTCGGCGCCGTGCCGGCTGCCCGGCGCACCGGAGGCGGTGGCCTGCTCGGTGGTGGGGGCGGCCGGAGCGGTGGAAGCGGCCGGAGCGGCCGCCCCGGGTGGGGAGGCCGCGAGTGCCGACGTGGTGGGTGCGACGGTGAGGAGCAGGAGTACGGCGAGGAGGCGCCGGACGCGTGCTCGGAGGGTCGGGACGGCGGTCACATCGGCTCCCTGCGGTGCGGTTCGCGGTTCGTCGCGGCGTGAACGGGTCAACCGGGCTGCGGGTCAGCTGGGCTGGGGACTTGCTCCGGGGCATGATTCACCACAGGTGCCCCTCCGCGACAGTGGCGCTTCTCGGACGTCCCCGGCGCCCGCCGTCAGTTCGGGGGCGGCAGGATCAGCAGGGCGTCGCCGACCGGGCGTTCGCCCGCCGCGTCGGACGGGGTGTTGATCACGCTGCCGTTCGCCACCATCGTGGTCGAGCCGCCGCCGTCGAGGTTGACCGCGTCGTGCAGGCCGAGGGACTGGGCGACCGCCGCGGCCTCGGTGATGCTCAGGCCGAGGGAGTCGGTGCCGCGGCCGTCGGCGGTGATGAACACGGTGCGGGCGGCCGCGTCGGTGCCGGCCAGGGTGCGCGGGTTGCGCTTGTGCACCCAGCCGTAGTACCAGCTCGGGTTGCCGTCGTGCACCATGCCGTCGGTGGCGGGGGTGACGTGGAGTTGCCCGTCACGGACCAGTTCGGGGCCCGCGTTGATGACGTTCGTGCGGCGGGAGGCCGGTATCTCGCGTCCTTCGTCGCTCCGCAGGGCGGTTCTGATGTACAGGCGGACGCCGGGGCGGGCAAGGGCCTTGAGTGCGGCGACGTGCCGGCCGGTCGCCTGGATCGAACTGCCGCCGGCCGGGAGGGGGCCGCCGCGCGAGGACCGCACCTCGACGACCCGGTGGTCGGCGCCCAGTACGGCTTCCACGCCCTCGCCCTGGGGCGTGACGGGGCCGTAGTCGGAGGTGAAGGCGATGAGCTGGTCGGGGTTGGTGCACGTCGCGTCGTGGAGCGGGAGCGCGGTGGGGCTGTCGCCCGGGCTGCCGCCACAGTTCCTGATCAGGCCCGGTACGCGGTTGATGCCGTTCAGGGTGAGGGAGGAACGGCCGGAGACGACCTGTCCCTGCCAGGTGAGGCGGGTGACCTGGTTCCGGCGGCCGTCGGCCTGGACGACCAGGGCGGGGCGTCCGCTCACCGGTTCACTCAGCAGACGGCCGTCGTACATACCCACGCCGGCCGGGTCGCCGGGAGCGCCGAAGCGTGAGTCGAAGACGAAGAAGCCGCCGTTGACCGCCGCGGTGGCACCGGCGGCGTTCGCGAGGGCGCTGGTGGTCTCACGGTTCTCCAGGTCCGGGCCGTAGGACGCGTCGAGTGATCCGCGGAAGACGCTCGGGTCGATGGTGAGGACGTCGACGCGCCACGGGCCGCGGTCGGTGGACTCGCCGTCCCAGCCGGTGTAGGTGACCGCTCCGGTGTGGCCGGCCGCTCTCAGCCGGGTGCGTTCCGCTGTCGCGTCGGCCTGTGCCTCGAAGGAGCCGACGCGTACCCGCCAGCCGAGCACGCCGCCCTCGTAGTCGGCCGTCTCGGGTGTCGTCACCTGCTCCACCCGGGCCTCGAAGCCCTCGCCCCGCAGGGTGGCGGCCAGTTCGTCGGCGCTGGCGCGGTCCTTGAGGGTGGTCGCGGGTGCGTCGGGGTCGGGGGAGTCGTCGCCGGCGGGGATGGACGCCTCGACGGTCCAGCGGTGCGCCGGGTCCAGGGAGCCGCGCACGATGCGGGTGAGTGTCACGCCCGGCTGCAGGGTGCGCGTGGTACGGGTCTCGGGAAGGTCGGACGGGCCCAGTGGCAGGGCCACGGGTGTGCCGGGGTCGGCCGATGCCGGGGCCGGCAGTGCGGCTATCGCGAGGAGCACACCGAGGGCGGCACCCGCACCGCACAGTCTCGTCTTCATCTGTACCGCCTGGAGGGATGGGGATCGGAGGGAACGACATCCCGGTGGGAACATGCGCTCACGCTCTCACCCGGTGCTGTCAGGGACACGAACGGTCACTTGACGCACGGTGGACAAGTATCGACCGGTCCTCCCCGAATGATCAAGTCGGCTGGGTGAGGGCCCCGGATCGCCGGCCGGGCGGCGTTGTCAGTGGTCGTCGCTAGATTCTTTTCCAGTCCCGCCGGTCCGGTGAGGACATCCCCTTTCGCATGCATGGGAGATGGTGCGTTGTCCGTCTGGGAGAGGTCGAGCACGGTGCGGGTGGTGCCGTCCGCGCGGCCGCGGAAACTTGCCAAGGTGCCGTTCGTCGAGCTGGCGGACGGGCGGTTGCAGGGTGTGGTGTCCAGTGGGTCGGACATCGGGCGGGTGTATGTGTCGTCGGTCGAGGCCGGGACGTACGCCTACGCGTGCAGCACCAACAACAACCGGCCGTGCGGTGGGGCGCGGGGCGGGTTCTGCAACCACATACGCGCGCTCGTCGACGAGGCCGTGCTGCAGTACGGCGTCGAGCGGGTGGCCCGGTATCTGAAGGTGGAGGCCGGCGGCGAGGACCCCGACGCGCACACCGTCTTCAGCGCCATGTCCGCCGCCCGGCCCGCGCCGGGGGACCGTTCGGCGGCGGCCCAGGTGTTCAGCCGGTTCCTGCGGCACCTGGCCTATCTCGAACTCGCCCCGGTCACCACCCCGTTGCCGGAGATGCAGTGGTTCCCGACGACGAGGGCGGTGGCCTGATGCGCACCGATGCGCTGACCGACGTCATCGAGGGTCTCGACGAGGCGCTCGCCGCCGTGGACGGCTTCGACGAGGCGCTCGTCGACGGGCTGCTCCGTCCGCAGCCGGCGCAGGCCGTCGGACTGGCCGGGATCGCCGACGCCGTCGCCGGGTCACCGCTGGCCGGGCGGGTCGCCGAGGCGGCCGAGAAGACGGCCGCCGGTGCGGCCGGCGAGGACCACCTCGTGGCACTCGCCGCCGCGCGCTGCGCGCTGCTCGGTTCCGTGCACGACGCGCTGGTCGCGCGGGTGGCGGAGGCCGTCGGGCGGCCCTGCCCGGACGAGCGCGGTACGGGCCCGGACGGCGGCCCGGAGCACCCGGCCAACCTGCTCATCGCCGCCCGCGGTTGGCTGTGCGATCTGGCGCGGGCCGGATGGCGCGGGATCGACCACGAGCTGGTCGCGGGGGCCGCCCCGGTGGTGTCCGCGATGCTCCCCGAACCCGGTCTGCGCCGCCTGGCCGCGCTGCTCGACGGTTTCGCCGCCGAACTCGCCGCCTCCTGCCCCGGGTCGGCCCTGGAGCGCGTTCCGGTGCGCCGGTGGGCCGACTTGTGGTCGCGGGCCGTGCTGCTGACCCTGCCCGGTGCGGCTGCCGCCCCCGCCGTCGCGGAGGTGACCGGCCGGCTGCTGCCGCTCGGCGTGGACGTCCAGGAGCACGCCACCGCCGTCCAGGCACAGGTGCACGCCGTGTTCGAGCCGGCGGACGGGGGCGCGCCGAGGCTGGTGCGGGCCGGTGTGTCCGCACCGAAGCCCGACACCGTCGTCGGGGCCGGGCTGTGGCAGCTGCTCCGGCCGCACCTGTCGCTGCTGGCCGCCGTGAGCGAGGGGCGCGCCATGGAGATCGACGCGATGCCCGTCACCGGTGAGGGCGATCTGCTCTGGGACGACGCCCGGGCCAGGACGGGTGAGCCCGCAGAGGTGTTCACCACCGCGCGGGTGGCGTTGCCCACCGCGGTCGCCGCTCCGGTCGCGCCCGTGGACCGGCATCCGGTGCGGATCGCCGTGCCCGTGCTGGTGGAGGGGTACGAGGTGGAGGAGGGCAAGGAGGGCGAGGAGGGGACGGCCTTCCTGATCGCCGGGCAGCGTCTCGCCGTGGACGTCGACCGGGTTCCGGCCGCCGGTCCGCTGACCCCCGAGGTCATCGCCTCGTCCGGTGCGTGTGTCGCGCTGCTGCGCTGGGACGCCGGGCGGTTCCTGCTCCAGCCGCTCGCCGTCGAGCGGACCGTGCGGAAGAAGGCCGTCGCCGTGCACGCCGGTGCCTGGGCCGGGGGGACGACCGACAAGGCCGGCGTGCGGGCCGAGAAGGCGGCGACCGACGCCGTCACGGTGCTGCGCGAGCGGGCCGGAAAGCTGCTGCGGAAATGAGCGAGGAGAGTACCGGAGGAGCTCCGGTCCCCGACGCCGACGAGAACCGGCGGCAGGTGCTGTACTGGCGGCTGCTGGCCCGGCTCTTCGACCCCGAGGAGCAGGCGTCCCTGGAGTCGGCGAGCCTCGCCGTGGTCGAGGACATCGGTCTGCCGCCCGCGCTGCTCGACCCGGGGGCGTCGGTCGACTCCGTGGTGCAGCGGCATCCGGAACTGGCGGCCGAGTTCGACGGGCTGATGACGCCCGCGCCGGACGGGGAGGACGGCGCGCGGGACCGGGCCGCCGAGGTGCGGCGCGCCGCGCTCGCGTCGAAGGTGCTGCTGAACGTGTTCACCTCCGGCTCCGGTGCCGTCACCGCCGAGCAGCTGGCGCGCTGGCAGTCCGACGCGGGCTGGCTGGAGCGGGCACTGGGCTGCCGGCCCGGTGAGCTGCGCGGGGGGCGCGGCGGCGGCGTGCGGCGGACGGGAGGCGGAGGGGGCGTCAGCCCGACCGGTACCGGTTTCGGAGCGCCCACGCCGGACCTCAGCCGGCTGATTCCGGAGATCGGGCCGGAACTGGGCTCGATCGAGGCCGGTCTCGTCAAGCGGATGCGTCTGCGCGAGGTACTGGCCGACCCGGCGCTGGCATCGCGGCTGACGCCGAGCATGTCGCTGATCGAGCAGCTGCTGCGGGACAAGGACAACCTCTCCGGGGTGGCCCTGGCGAACGCCAAGGCGCTGATCCGGCGTTATGTAGACGAGGTCTCCCAGGTGCTGCGCAGCCAGGTGGAGAAGTCCACCGTCGGTGACATCGACCGGTCCGTCCCGCCCAAGCGGGTCTTCCGCAACCTCGACATCGACCGCACCATCTGGAAGAACCTCACCAACTGGAGCCCGGAGGAGGAGCGGCTCTACGTCGACCGCCTCTACTACCGGCACACCAGCCGCAAGACGACACCGCAGCGGCTGATCGTGGTCGTGGACCAGTCGGGTTCCATGGTCGACTCGATGGTCAACTGCACCATCCTGGCGTCCATCTTCGCCGGGCTGCCGAAGGTCGACGTCCACCTGATCGCGTACGACACACAGGCCCTGGACCTCACCCCGTGGTCGCACGACCCGTTCGAGACGCTGCTGCGCACCAAGCTCGGCGGCGGCACCGACGGCACGGTCGCCATGGCGCTCGCCCAGCCGAAGATCGCCGAGCCGCGCAACACGGTCGTGGTGTGGATCTCCGACTTCTACGAATGGCGCACGGACGAGCTGTTCGAGAGCATGGCGGCCATTCACCGCTCGGGGGCGAAGTTCATCCCGGTGGGCTCGGTGACCAGCGGGGGGCGCGGCAGCGTCAACCCGTGGTTCCGGGAGCGGTTCAAGGACCTCGGCACGCCGGTGATCTCCGGTCACATCAAGAAGCTCGTGCACGAGCTCAAGACGTTCCTCACGTGAAGCGACGCGGCGGCGTCCCACGTCGCCCCACGTTCCTCCCCTCTTCGATCATCGTACGAAAGGCTTCTTCCTGATGTCCGACCTGCTGCGCGCGCCTGCCGAGATCAAGTACGCCGAGGAGCTCGACTGGCTGGAGTCGATCGACGACGGCCCCAAGCCGTTCTCATGGCGGCTTTCGCCGAAGATGGTCCGGCTGTTCATCCTGGGTTCCGAGCGGGCCGACGGACTGGACCGGGAGGTGTCGCAGAAGTGGTTCGGTGACCGCAGCTTCGTGGAGCGGTCCATCGTCACGCTCGCCTCCGACCGCGGTCTGCTGCTCATCGGCGACCCGGGCACGGGCAAGAGCTGGCTGGCCGAACTGCTGTCCGCGGCGATCTGCCGCAACTCCACGCTGGTGGTGCAGGGCACGGCCGGTACCACCGAGGACCACATCAAGTACTCCTGGAACGTCTCCATGGTGATCGCCAAGGGGCAGTCGCGGGAGTCGATGATCCCCTCGCCGATCATGACGGCGATGGAGGGCGGTGCCATCGGCCGGTTCGAGGAGCTGACCCGGTCCACGAGTGATGTGCAGGACGCGCTGATCTCGATCCTCTCCGAGAAGTACATCTCCGTTCCCGAGCTGGAGAGCGGGAGCGGTGACGAGAACATCGTGTTCGCCAAGCCCGGCTTCTCGATCATCGCCACGGCCAACAGCCGCGACCGGGGGGTCAACGACCTGTCGTCAGCGCTGAAGCGCCGCTTCAACTTCGTCCGCATCCCGGTGGTGACGGACAAGAAGAGCGAGGCAGAGATCGTCCGCTTCCGCACCGTGGAACTGCTGCGCCGGCACGCGATCGACCTGGACGTGCCACCGACCCTGCTCGATGTGCTGCTGGAGAGCTTCGCCGACCTGCGCGCCTCCGCCGCCGCGGCCGGCAGCGACGACGAGAAGCTGGAGTCGGCGCTGTCGACGGCCGAGCAGATCGGTGTGCTGGAGGACGCCGTCCTGCACAGCAACTTCTTCGGCGAACGCGCCCTGACCGCCCGCACCCTCGCCTCCTCGCTGGTCGGCTCGCTGACCCGGCGCGAGCCCGAGGACCTGGCCATCCTCAACAAGTACCTGCACGGGGTCGTCGAGCCGCGCAGCAAGGAGCAGGGCGGCTCCTGGCCCGAGTTCCTGGAGGGCGGCCGCGACGCGATCGCCACCCTGTCATGAGCGGGCCGCAGGAGAGCACGTCGTTCGACGCGTTGCGCGGGCAGCTCCAGGAGGCCGCCGCCACGTTCGCGGGTGGGCGGGACGCCCTGGAGGGCATTCTGCTCGGCATGGTCGACGACGTCGACCGGGCGGTGCGCGAGCCGCTGGAGATCTTCCCCGTCTGTCACCACTCCCCCGCCTCCGCGCTCGCCATGGCCCGGCGGCTCCGGGAGAAGCAGCCGAAGGTCGTGTACCTGGAGCTGTGCGAGGACATGGCGCCGCTGCTGACCGAACTGCGCAACTGCCGGCTGCCGGTGGCGGTGCAGGCGTTCGCCGGTGACCTCGACGGCTTCCCCCAGGAGTGGGCGCCGCTGTCGGTGGTCGCGCCGATCACGGAGGCGTCCGCCGAGTACCAGGCGATCGCGTACGCCCTGGACACGCCGGGGGTGGAACTGGTCCTCGTCGACCGGTCCTCGGACCACGTCTTCCAGTGGGACAGGCGGCGCGAGGAAGCCCCGGAGGGGGCCGAGCCGCCCGCCGAGCCGCCCGCCGAGCCTCCGGCCGAGGCGGAGGCGGCGCTGCACGGCGAGGCCGTGGGCGTCGGGATCGGCGACCTGCGGCCGCGTTTCGCCGAACTGGAGGAGCATCTGCTGCGCCACGGCAAGGTGCGGCACTGGTCGGAGTGGTGGCATCAGTACGTCGAGGTGCCGCTCGGCGACAGCGCGGCCGGCCATGACACCTACCGCCAGGTCATGTTCCTCATAGGCAGCCTGTTCCGGCGGCTCGCCCCCGGTGACAGCGCCCGGACGCACATCGACGAGGACCGCGAGCGGTACATGTGGACGCGGATGCGCGAGCACCTGGCGGCGACCGGCACGGCCCCGGAGGATTGTTTGTACGTGTGCGGCGCGTTCCACGCGGCCAGCCGGGTCGAGGAGTTCGGCGTGCGGGGCCGCTCCGGGGCGTTCACGATCTCGCCGCGCTCCGCCACCCGCTGGCAGTACGGGCTGATCCCGTCCAGTCACGCGGCGATCGAGGCGCAGTTCGGCCTCGCGGCGGGCTCGGTGTCGATCGCGGCGACCGAGTGGGCGAAGAGCCTGAAGCGGACCCGGGTGAAGCCGTACCGGCTGGAGGGCCAGGCGGGGACGAAGAAACCCGGGAAGAAGGCGGCCGCCGCCCCGCCCGCCGCGGTGCCGGTGTCCGCGGTTGGCGAGGACAGGCTGTCCGGGTTCCTGCGCCGACCGCCCGTGCTGGACTCCCTGGACGAGGCCGAACTGCTCGGCTGGTCGGTGGACATCGTGCGGGCGGCCCGGCGCGGCGGCTACCTCGCCTCCACGGCCGACGCCATCGCCGTGTTCAAGACGTCGATCCTGCTCGCCGGCATGCGGGACCGGGCCAAGCCGACGCCGTACGACTTCCAGGACGCGGCGGTCACCTGCATCGAGAAGGACAGCGTCCCCGGGCGGCGGGACGTGCGGCGGCTCGTCGAGATCATGATGGGCGGCGACCGGACCGGGCAGGTGGGCTACGAGGCGCTGCCGCCGCTCGCCCGCGACGTGTACGACCGGTTGGAACCGCTGGGGCTGAAGCTGCAACAGCGGGGCGTGAAGCGGGCCTTGCTGGACATGACGTCCCGGCCGGAGCTCGAGGCGTGCTCGGACGTCCTGTGGATGCTGCGGCGGCTGATGCCGCCCGGCGCGGCGCGGCCGATCATGGGTGAGCGGCGGCTGGGTGAGCGGTCGATCCAGGAGTCCTGGGACCTGGCTCTCGGCACCCATCAGCGGGCCCTCATCGAGCTCGGCTACGAGGGGGTGAGCCTCGAACAGGTGCTGGAGCAGCGGCTGCGGCGCGACGCGTACGGGCCGCAGTCGACCACGGCGACGGTGCTGGCGGCGGTCGAGGACACGCTGCTGTATCTGGACAGCCGTCGTCTCGCCGACGAGCTCGGTACGCACGCGCTGAAGGTGCTGGCCGCCGAGCGCAATGTCGACGGGGCGCCGGAGGTGCTGCGCCGGGCGCGTGCGCTGCTGGCGTACTACCGCACCAGTGAGCCGGTGCTGCCGGCCTGGATCGAGTCCTTCGTCACGACGGGGTACGCGCACTATTGCACGCTGCTGCCGACGGCGTTCCGGGACGAGGACGCGACGGTGGGGCAGGTCGCGGCGATGCTCGGCTTCCTGTTCAGCATGGAGAGCCTCGCGTTGTCGCTGGGCTGCGACCGGACACAGCTGGAGCTGGCGGTGGCCCAGTCGCATCCGGACGACCCGGCGAAGACGGCTCTGCTGTGGGCGGCACAGGTGCAGCTGGGCACTCTGTCCCGGGCGGAGTTGCGGGAGAGGTGCGACGCGCTGCTGGACAATCCGCTGGTGGTGCCCGCCTACCCGCGCTACCTCAGCGGTTTCGTGCACGCGCTGGAGCCGGTGCCGGGACTGGCGGACGTGGTCGTGGAGGCGGTGTCGAACGCGTTCGGGCGGCTGCCGGACGCGGTGCTGCTGCCGTGGCTGCCGCTGCTGATCACGACGTTGCGTGCGGGGGCGGCGGATCTCGCGCCGTTGCTGATCCGTGAGGCGGGGCGGATCTTCCCGGGCCGGCTGGCGGCTCTGGACGCGTGGATACCGCCGTGGCGGATTCCGCAGACGGATCCGTTCGCCGCCTCCCGGGCGAAGCCCGTGGCCGAGGTCCCGCGCGGTGCGGCCCTGCTCACGGCCCATCCGGCGGCGTGCGACGCGGTGGCGGGGCTGCTCGGCTGCGACGAGGGCTGGGCGCGGTCCGGCGATCCTGCCGTCCCGGCCGGTGTGGCGTTGCTCGCCGCACATCCGGCGGCGTGCGACGCGGTCGCGCGGCTGCTGGGCTGCGACGCGGGCTGGGCCCCGCCGGCCGGACGGGCTCCGTCGGGCGCGGTGTCGGGCACGGCGCTGATGACGCGTCATCCGGCCACCTCCGTGGCCCTGGGGGCGCTGCTGCCCGCCACCTGACACCCGCGGCCGGGCTGCGGTGGCTCCGGAGCCCGGCCGCGGGCGTCCGCGTGGGTGACCTCGGCCGTCCGTGTCGCTCGACGCGTCGTCGGGCGACACGGACGGCGGCGCCCTCCGCGTACCCCGGGGGCCTTCGGTGTCAGCGGCGGCTCACCGGTGGGCGGGGCGGTAGGAGTCGTTGACATCCACCGGGGCGCCGCCGCCGAGGACGCCGCCGCCGGGAAGGTGGATCGTGCCGCGGACGGCGACGGCGGCCGTGCCGTGGCGCGGCACCGGCATGGGAGCCAGCCGCTGCCACCGGTCGCGCTCGGTGTCGTAGACCTCGGTCTCGTCGAACACCGTGTTCGGGTTGCTGCCGTCGTGCCGGCCCTCACCGCCGAAGGTGTAGATCCTCGTGCCCACGGCCGCGGTGGCGATGCCGCCGCGGGCGGTGGGCATCGGTGCCCGCTCGGACCAGCGGCGGGCGCGCGGGTCGAGGGCGTAGACGGTGTCCCGTACGTTCACCTGCCCCCGGTCCCGGCCGCCGAGCACGTAGAACGTCCCGCCGACGACGGCTCCGCCCACATGGTCGCGCGCCTGGGGCAGGCTCGGCAGGCTCTCCCACCGGCCGGTCACGACGTCGTACGCGGACACGGTGTCCACCGTGTCCTGAAGGCCGCCCGCACCCGGCACCAGGACGCGCATGCCGCCGGCGAGGAAGATCTTCGTTCCGTGCACGCCCATCGCGGCGCTCCCCCGCTCGATCCCCGCGGGCACGGGTGGCAGCCGGTGCCACCGGTCGGCGCGCGGCGCGTACACGAAGCAGTCGCGCAGGGCCTGCCACGCGGAGCCGCCGGACAGCCCGCCGAGGACGTACATCCGGCCGCGGACCACCGCCACGTTGGGGTGGTTCATCGCGACGGGCAGCGGGGCCGCGACCGACCAGGTGTCGCGGCGCGTGTCGTAGACGTCCATCCGTCCGGTCGTGGTGATGCCGCCGGACGCCTCGGGGACGATGCCGCCGATGACGTAGACCTTGTCTCCGACCGCGGCGACGCTGTGCTCCTGCCGGGGGCCGCTCGCGATCGGCGCGAGTCGCCGCCAGCCGTCGCGGTAGGGCCCTTCCACGGGCGACGTGCCACCGGGGGTGGGCGGGTCGTCCGGATGCGCGTGGGCCTGGACGGCCGGGGACACCGCCAACGCGGCGCCGAGGAGCAGGACTGTCCGCCGCTGCATGGGCAACTCCTTGTCGCAGAGCCTGAAGGGCTTGAGAAGCAGGTGGCTTCGGCCCGTTCAGTGTTTCTGCGCGCGGCGGGGGCAACCAGGGGATGTCATCCCGTGGGTGGGAGTCCCCCGGCACGGCGGCGGGGGGTGTCAGGGCGCGGAGTCGACGACGTCCTGGGTGCCGAGGACCGCGAGCAGGTCGAGCCGGTCGGCGCTGTCGGTGCCCGCGGCGGGGGTGAACCAGAGCAGGCGCTGGCGGCCGTCCTCGCTGAACAGATTGAGGCAGTTGACCTCGACGACACCGAGCGCGGGGTGCCGGATGCGTTTGCGGTCGTCGCGCCGGAAGGCCACGTCGTGCTCGGCCCACAGTGCGGCGAACTCGGACGAGGCATCCAGCAGCGCCCGGATCATCGACGTGACCTCGGCGTCCTTGGCGTTCCGCCGGGCGGCGGCTGCCCGCAGGTCGGCGACGAACGCACGGGACTGGGTCGCGTGGTCGGCCTCGGGGTACGCGCTCCGGGCCTCGGGTTCCGTGAACCACCGGTGGACGAAGCTGGCCCGCGCCCCCCGGAAGCGGGAGTGGTCCCCCAGGAGCGCCACCGCCAGCGGGTTCTGCACCAGCGTGACGTGCAGGTCGGTGATGACCTGCGCCGGTGTGGAGGGCATCCGCTGGAGCAGGTCGAGCATGCCGGGGTGGACGTGCGAGGCCGCGCTGCCCGCGGCCGGCACCGGGCGGTCCGCCAGGTGGTAGAGGTAGTCGCGCTCGTCGGCGGTCAGGCGCAGCGCCCGCGCCAGTGCGGCGATCATCTGCTCCGACGGCTGCGATCCGGCGCCGCGTTCGAGCTCGTTGTAGTAGTCCACGGACGCCCCGGCGAGCTGGGCGACCTCGTCCCGGCGCAGCCCGGGCACCCGGCGCCGCGGCCCGGCGGGAAGTCCCACGTCGGCCGGGCGGATACGGTCCCGCCGCGACCGGAGGAACGCCCCCAGCTCGGTGTATTTCGCTGAACCCATGGCCCCCATTGTCCGCTCCGCCGGGACACCGGCCCAGGGGATGACATCCCCTGGTTGCGCCGGCCGGCACGGCGGATGGTGGAGGACATGAGTACCAACGATTCCCCTTCCCCTTCCACACCGGCACTCCCCCGGGTCGCCGTCGTCACCGGTGGCTCCCGCGGCATCGGCCGCGCGGTCTCGCTCGAACTGGCCCGGAGCGGACTGGCCGTGGCGGTGAACTACGCCAGGGACGCGGCCTCGGCCGAGGAGACGGTCAAGACGATCACCGCGGGCGGCAGGCGGGCGGTCGCCGTGCGGGCGGATGTGGCGGACGAGCACGCGGTCGCCGCGTTGTTCGACCGGACGGAGCGCGAGTTCGGTGGCGTGGACGTCGTCGTGAACTGCGCCGGCCGCCTCGCCCTGTCGTCCATCGCCGACCTCGATCTGGCGGTGCTCGACGCGGTGCACCGCACCAATATCCGCGGCACCTTCGTGGTGGCCCGGGAAGCCGCCCGGCGGTTGCGCTCCGGCGGCTCCTTCCTGGGCGTGTCGACCTCCGTGGTCGGAACGCGGTTCCCCGCCTACGGCGCGTACGTGGCGAGCAAGGCGGCCGTCGAGTCGATCACGCTGATCCTGGCGCGCGAGTTGCGGGGGCGGGACATCACGGTGAACACCGTCGCCCCCGGGCCCACGGCCACGGACCTGTTCCTCGACGGCAAGACACCCGAGGAGATCGACCGGCTCGCGAAGGCCGCCCCGCTCGAGAGGCTGGGCAGCCCGGAGGACATCGCCCGGGTCGCCGCCTTCCTCACCGGCCCGGCAGGGCACTGGGTGAACGGGCAGGTCCTGCGGGCCAACGGCGGCATGGTGTGAGCCTCTGCCCGCACCGCGTGCCGCCCCGCCGTGACGCGGGTGTCCGCGCGGCGGCACCCGCGTCACGGGTTCCGTAGGACGTCCGGATCACGCACCGATCCTTTCGACAGAAGGAAGAGACATGCCTTTCGCCCATTTCAAGGTCCCCGCGGGCACCCTCACCGCCGAGGACAAGAAGAAGATGATCGAGCGCACCACCGCTCTGTACGTGGAGATCTACGGGGAGCGGGCCCGCGCCACCACCGTCGTGCTCGTCGACGAGGTCGCCGACGGCGGCTGGGGTGTGGCCGGCCACGTCCTCACCGCCGCGATGCTCAACGGCGACGGCTGACCCCGGCACCGGGGTGGTGGTGGGCACGGACCGGACGCCCGCGCCCACCGCCGCGCCGGAACGCGGCCCCTCCCACCGGAAGGGGCCGCGTTCACGCCTTACCGCGCGGGCGCCGGGGCCGGTGCGGGGGCGTAGCCGGTGGGCCGGGTGGTGAAGGTGCCGCGGCCCTGGGTGCGGCTGCGCAACCGGGTCGCGTAGCCGAAGAGTTCGGCGAGCGGCACGGTGGCGGTGACGACCGTCGCGCCTGCCCGGGTGACCGAGCCGGACACCCGTCCTCGGCGCGCGGCCAGATCACCGAGCACCCCGCCCACCGCGTCCTCGGGCACGGTGACCGTCACCTCGGCCACCGGTTCCAGCAGCACCATCGCGCAGGCCCGCAGGGCGTCCCGCAGTCCGAGGCGTCCGGCGGTGCGGAAGGCGGTGTCCGAGGAGTCCTTCACATGGGTCGACCCGTCGGTGAGCGTCACCCGCAGCCCGGTCACCGGATGCCCGCCCAGCGGCCCCTCCGCGAGCGCGTCCCGGCAGCCCGCCTCGACGGCACGGACGTACTCCTGCGGCACGCGCCCGCCGACGACCGTCGAGCGGAACACGAAGCCGGAGTCCGGGGAGTCCAGGAAGTCCAGTGGTTCGACTGGTTCGACTGGTTCGACGTCGAGGACGACGTGGGCGAACTGGCCCGCCCCGCCGTCCTGTTTGACGTGCCGGAACACGAACCCGGTCACCCCTCGGCCGACGGTCTCCCGGTAACTGACCCGGGGGCGGCCGACGTTGACGCCCAGTGCGTGATCACGCCGGATCTTCTCCACCGCGACCTCCAGATGCAGCTCCCCCATGCCGGACAGCACCGTCTGGCCCGTCTCCGGGTCGGTGCGCACCACCAGTGAGGGGTCCTCCTCCGCGAGCCGTGCCAGTGCCGACGCCAGGCGTCCGGTGTCCGTGCCCTTCAGCGCCTCGACGGCCACGGAGACGACCGGTTCGGCCGCACCCGGAGGTTCCAGGAGGAGCGGGGCGCCGGGCGCGCACAGGGTGGAACCGGTGCGGGCGGACTTCAGTCCGACCACGGCGACGATGTCCCCGGCGACGGCACGCTCCAGCGGCGCGTGCCGGTCGGCCTGTACGCGCAGGATGCGTCCGACGCGCTCGGAACGGCGTGCCGTGGCGTCCCACACCGTGTCTCCCTTCTCGATCGTCCCGGAGTAGACGCGCAGGTAGGTCAGGCGTCCGGTGGCGGTCGCGTTCACCTTGAACGCGAGGGCGGCCAGTGGCTCCGCCGGGTCGGCGGCCCGCCGGCGCTCGGTGCCGTCGTCGTGCGTACCGCGCACCGGCGGCACGTCGAGCGGCGACGGCAGATAGGCGAGTACGGCGTCGAGCAGTGGTTCGATGCCGCGGTTGCGGTAGGCGGAGCCGCACAGGACGACGACGGCGTCACCGTCGCGGGTGAGGTCCCGCAGGGCGGCCGTGAGCGTGCCGGTGCCGATCGTGCCGGTGTCGCAGAACTCCTCCAGCGCGCCCGGATGCAGTTCGGCGACGGCCTCCTCCAGCAGCCGGCGCCGTTGGTACGCCTCCTCGCGCAGTTCCTCCGGCACCGGTGCCGCAGCGCGTGCCTCACCCTCGTCGGTCCAGTTCAGGGCCCGCATGCCGAGCAGGTCGACGACACCGCTGAAGCCGTCCTCCGCACCGATCGCCAGCTGCACCGCCAGGGGTGCGGGGTGCAGCCGCTCCCGGATCGAGGCGACGGCGGCGTCCAGCGAGGCGCCGGCCCGGTCCATCTTGTTGACGAACGCGATGCGCGGCACACCGTGCCGGTTCGCCTGCCGCCACACCGACTCGCTCTGCGGCTCCACACCGGCGACCGCGTCGAACACGGCGACCGCGCCGTCGAGGACGCGCAGCGCGCGCTCCACCTCGTCGGCGAAGTCGACGTGCCCCGGGGTGTCGATGAGGTTGATCCGGTGGCCGTCCCAGGTGCAGCTGACGGCGGCGGCGAAGATGGTGATGCCCCGGTCGCGTTCCTGCGGGTCGAAGTCGGTGACGGTGGTGCCGTCGTGCACCTCACCGCGCTTGTGCGTGGTGCCGGTGGCGTACAGGATCCGCTCGGTGACGGTGGTCTTGCCGGCGTCGACGTGGGCGAGGATGCCGAGGTTGCGGACGGTGGCGAGTGGGTCGGTGCGCATGGCCCGTGGCCTTTCGGATGATCCGGGAAAGGGCGGCGCGATGGGTCCCCGGCGCACGGCGTCGGACGTCCCCGGTGTGCGGGGCGCCGACGATCAGGCGTGCGTCAGGGCATCCGGTGCCGGGCGCGCAGCGGGCACCGGACGGCCGGAGACACCAGGATCACCACGGACCGACGGGACCGGGAACGGGGAGCGGTTGCGGTGGCGTGGTCGCGCACGGCCGTCTCCCCTCACTGGTCATGGATGCGCTGCCCTGTGCGGGCGGCGCCTGCTCGGTGAGTCTAGGGAAGGAGGGAGGGGCGGGCCACGCAATTTTCGCCGCCGCACTCCGGAAGACCTTCGGGCCGATGAGGGCTCTCCTGTCGGAGCCCTTCCCGACGAGCGTGCGCTGCACGAGGGCAAGACCGACGACGCCCCCGATCTGCGCGCGGCCCACGCCGCCGCTGCGGCCCCCGAGTTGTGCGGTGCCCGCGCCGCGGCTCCCTTCGCCGTCCGGGGACGGAAGGGGGCCGCGGGTGACGGCCGGAGGGAAAGCACGGTCGCGGTCGGCCAGGACGCAAGGCGTCGGGTCCGCCGTGATCGCGGCGGACCCGACGCCCCCACCGTCGCAGCCGTTACCGGCGGGGGCTCGGCTCCCACCAGCCCGCCGGCACCGCGGACATCACTTCACCACGACGTAGTCCCCGGACGATGCCGACGACCCGGTGGTGGTGTTGCCGTAGTACACCCAGCGCCACGTACCCGTCTTGGATGCCTTCACGGTTGTCCTGAGAACACCCGAGCCGTTCGCGTACACCTTCTTCACCGTGGTGTAGGAGGCGGTACCGGCGGCCTTGAACTGCAGGCTCACCAGGCGGCCTCCGTAGCGGCCGTACTTCCTGGTCTCCCAGTTGGCCCGGGTGACCTTTCCGGTCACGGTGAGGGTCCTGCCCTTGGACACCGGTTCCGGCGAGGCGTTGACGGTGAGGTGTGAGTCGCGCTTGACGTAAACCGTCAGACCCTTGGCGTCGACGTCACCACCGCCGCCCTTGAAGTGCACCTCGGCCCCGACCTTCCAGGCCCCGGCCTCGCTGTTGCGCATGTCCCACTCGCTCGGGTCGAAGTACATCGTCTCGTTGAAGTCGCAGACGCTTGAACTCACCCTGATGCAGTCGCTCGTCTCGATGGCGTGCCAGAGCCGATCACCCGTAGCACCCGCACCACCGCGGTACAGGAACACCGCAGGGAACTTCCACTGGCGCGTGGTCGCCATCCGGAAGGAGGCGGGCACCGCGACCTCCTTCGACACCCCGATCACGATCGGCTTTCCGCCGTTCACCTTGACACGGGAGAACGAGACCCCGCCCTCGGCCGCCCCGGCCGGCACCGCGGCCACGGCCGTGAACGCCGCCGCCGCACCACCGGCCACGACGGCTCTCCAGACCTGTTTCCCCACCTGATCCCCAATCTGCTTACGGAAAAGCACCGACGGCTCATCCCTCCAGCGCCTTACAGACGGCCGGCATCCACACGGGGTTGCACACCCGCACATCACGATGGGGCATCAGACAATCCCCGCCTCCCGCGCAGCTACCGAAACAGACGGCGTTGTCACCCGAAAGCCGTCACTCTGCGCGGTTTCCCCCTCCTTCACCCCGTGCCGCATACGGTGGTCTCACCGCCCCAACGCCCCCGGCGGGAAGCGGCGGAGGCATCCAGGACACGGGAGACGGAGGAAGTACGGGATGACACAGGCCGCCGCAGGGAGCCCGCTGGACGAACGGGTGCCGGGACGCCGGTGGACCGTGCGTCTGGACCCCGTCGGCCGGGGCAGCGCGGAGGTGCGCGTCTCGTGCAGCCGACCCGCCTGTGCCGAGCAGCGTCTGCCCTCCGCGGCGGCGGGCCGGACGGCCGCGGTCGCCCATCTGAAGGCCCACCTACGCGCCGACCCCACCCCCAGGGCCGACGCCTACTGCGCCTGCCGGGCCGACGGTTGCGGCGCCCACCTGGCCGACACCGGCAGGCACACACGTACCGAACAGTCCTGGCGGTGCGGCGGACCGGTCGTCCTGGCGGTGATCAACGATCGGGTGGGACGCTGGTGGCAGGCCCTGGAGTGCTGTTCGCGGTGCGCGGCCGCCACGCCCGGAGCGCAGACCGCGGCCACCTCCCAGCCGTCCACGTCCCGGCCCCCCGGCCGCCCGGTGCCCGCACCGGCGGGCGTAGGCACCGGCGCGCCACAGTTCTCCGACCAACAGGTCAGCACCGTGGCAGGAGTTCCGACGCCCCGTCCGGTACCCGCGCGGCAGCGCCGTCGGCCGGAGGGAAGGGTCGCCCAGCGTGTCATCCCGCACGACCTGCGGCCCGTATCCCTGCGGGACGAACTCGTCGAACTGGGCCGGCTGTTCCGCACCTACCAGAAGCGCGCCGAACCCGACCTGTCGGTGCTGGCCGACCTCCAGGAACGCAAGGCCCGCGCCTTCCTCACCTGGTCCGACGTCAGTTGCGACGTCACGCTGCGGCTGGAGGCGCAGCGGGCCGAGCAGGCCGCAGCCGTCATCCGGCGGCAGCACGCGCACCGCACCGGCTGCGTCCCGGAGGGCGAGGAACCGGGCGTGGCGCGCCTGCTGCCCGTACCGGTGCAGTGGGGGTACGCGCGCTCCGTCCTGGCGCACGTGGCCGCGCACACGCCGCTGCCCGGACCGGAGGCACGGCTGCTGGTGCTGATGCTGACCCTGCGCACCGCGCACACCGGCACCGGCAACCTGGTCGGCCAGGACGTCACCGGACTGGGCCTGACCGATCCGGAGGACCTGCTCGAGACGCTCACCGGCTGCGGCTGGCTGGAGATCCCCGGCACGGTGGCCGACCTGCTCGCCTCCCGCCCGGAGAACCCCACCCCGATCACCGTGCCCTCCCTCACACCCGGCGCGGAGCCTTCCCTCACCTTCGGCAGGAAGACACGGCCCAAGCTCTCCGGCTGGGCCCAGCGGGTCGTCTCGGACAAGAAGCTCCGCAAGAAGAAGGCCCCCGCCGCCACCCGCCTGCTCGCCCTGACACTGGCCACCCGGACCACCCCCGAGGGACACCTCGGCCCCGACGGCGAAGGCCTCCCCCTGGACAGCCTCACCGACCAGGTCGCCCTACCCCCCGGTGAACTACTCCCCCTGATCGACCAGTTGACGGCGCTCGACTGGCTCACCGACACCAGCCCCACCGAAACCCACCTCACCGCCCGCCTCACCGACCGCGTCCTCCCCCTCACCTGCCCGCTCACGGAGTGAGCTCCGGCACCGGGTCCCGCCCTCGTACAGCGCCCTCCCGTACCGGCGTTTCCCCTGGTGACACGCCCGTCGCAGCCACCTCCTTTCCCCAGAGGACTTTCACCTCCAAGCGATCGCCCAGCCGGGCGTACTGACGCGGGGCCCGCGTACCGGAAGGTACGGGGCCCCGCAGGGGCACGGCCGCTCGGGCGGTACGGCGGTACCGCCGTACTACCGTGCCGCGGTCAGCTGACCGGACCGCTCCAACGGGCTGCCGGGGCGCTGAACGCACTGCCCGTGCTCAGCCACGTGTACACACCGCCCGTCGTGCGGCCGTCGACGGTCTCCCCGAGGTGGTAGTACACGCCGGCGTCGGCCTTGCGGTCGCCGTTGTAGTCACCGGAGGTGAACTGGCTGCGAGCCCACTCGAAGTTGCCGGTGCTGTCCCATTTCAGGGCGGAGGAGAAGGCCGATCCGCTACTGGTGAGAGTGAACAGGGCCGATCCGTACTTGCCGTTCTCGCGCAGGCCTCGGTCGTAGAAGATGCCGATGTCGGCCTTGCCGTCCCCGTTGTAGTCGCCGGACGCCACCTTGCCGTTGGACCAGGTGAAGCCGCCGGTAGGCGCCCAGGTGGTCTGGATCGCGTCGAAGCCCGAGCCGGTGCCGTAGAAGGTGAAGACCTTCGCGTGGTGCTTGCCGTCGACGTCCGTGCCCGTGTCGTAGAAGACCGACACGTCGTCCTTGCCGTCGCCGTTGTAGTCACCGGCGGTCGGTGTGCTCATGGTCCAACGGAAGTTGCCGGAGCTCTCCCACTTCAGGCTCGGCGAGGCAAAGGTCGTACCGGTGCCGGCGAAGGTGAACAGCGCCGAGCGGGTCACCCCGTCGGTGCCGAGGCCCCGGTCGTAGAAGACGCCGATGTCGCTCTTGCCGTCGCCGGTGAAGTCCCCGGACACCACCTTGCTCTTACCCCAGGTGAAGCCGCCCGGCGTGGTCCAGGTGCGCTTCGCCGCGGAGAAGCCTGTGCCGGTGCTGTACCAGGTGTAGATCGACGAGATGTTCTTGCCGTCCGCGGCCTGGCCGCCGTCGTAGAAGACGGAGATGTCGTCCTTGCCGTCCCCGTTGTAGTCGCCGGACGTCACCTTGCTGCTGGACCACGTGAAGCCGCCGGGCGTGCTCCACACCTTCTGTGGGGCCTGGAAGCCGGTGCCGTTGCTCAGCCAGGTGTAGAGAGAGGAGCGGTTCTTGCCCTCAAGCGAGGTGCCGTTGTCGTAGAACCCGGCGACGTCCGTCCTGCCGTCGCCGTTGAAGTCCCCGGAGACCGTCTGGGACTCCTGCGGCAAGGCACGCACCTGCTTGACCCAGGTGCCGAGGTCGTCGACCCGCGCCTCGACGGCGTCAGTACGGGTCTCGGTGGCATCCATGCCGTAGCAACCACCCTGCCAGGATTGACTGTTGAGAGCGACCAGCTCGACCGTGCCGTCCGTTTCGCGTAGCGCGGGGCCACCGGCGTCGCCCCGGCAGACCGTGCCGCCGCCGCTCGCCACGTCGACCGTGGTGCCGGTCGGGGCCTCCCGCACGGTGAAGGAGCCGGAGTGCAGCCGGTCGGTCACCCAGGCGTCGCGAGTGCGACCGTAGCCCAGCATGCGCAGCGACTCGCCCTGTGCGGCCGGGGTGTCGGCGATCACCACCGGGTCGACGCCGGTGACCGGCTGGGCCAGCCGGGCCATCACCACATCGCGGTCCTGTCGCGGCACGATCTCCACGACCTGCGTCGACGTGCCGCCGGTGGCAGTCGGGTCCGCGCGGCCGACGACCACTGTGGTCGGCACCTGCGGAGCGCCCGGTGGGACGGGGAAGGCCTGCGCCGAGTCGTCGGAGAAGCAGCTGCTCGCCGTGAGGATCCACTGCGGGTCGACCAGGACGCCCGTACAGGCACGCTCCTCGCCCACCTCCACATAGGCGGTGAAGGCGTACTGCCCTTCAGCGACGGCCTCACCGTCCAGGGCCCGCGCGGGGCCTGTCGCGGTGAGTGCCCCGGCCGCGGCTATGGCGGTCAGCAGCGCTGTCCCCCGCACCGCGCGGGTCTTTCTTTCGGTCACGAAGATCTCCTAGCAGGCGTTGTCACGTTGTCGGGGCGTGGCTGTGATGAGGGCATGGTGAGGCCGGTTGTCGGTGGTCAGGCCGGACTGTGGCGGAGCGCGGCATGGGTGTCCGGTTCAAGAGGGGATCAGCATCTCGAGTCGGTGGCAGGCTCCTCAGTGTCCGGATCTCGACCGGGACGTGCTCCCGGCCGTTGACGGACTCACCGACTCCGCCCAGATGTCCGTGGGCATGTCGTACTCAACGCGGTCACCCTCGGCGGTCATTTCGAGGTCTGTGTTCCCGCAATCCCCGGTTCGCATCCCCTACGCCCGAGTTGCCGGCCAGGGGCGAGGAACCTCGGGGGTTCTCCTCGCTCTTCCGGACTTCAACCCAGACCGGGGCACCAGCGGCGGTCACGGTGCCCGGAACGCGCGTCAATGCGCTGCGTGACTTCCTCACAGTCCTGGAAGTCGACAGTCGGCAGGAGCCCACAGCCTCATTGCCCCCTCTGCGGTTCAATCGCCTTATCAAAGCGGGAATTTGGCGGGCACGTCCATTCCAGAATCGGACAGATGGCGGGCAAACGGCGGGCACCAGGTGCACTGTGCGTCACAGGCGAGAGACATTGTCGTGCTGTCAACAAAGAACCTGCACTCCAGGCGCTGTCGCGCGTCCTGAGCCGGGAAAGGCGGTGGCTGGGCTGTGGTCCAGGGGAGGGCGGCACGGCCGCACTCCGATGGCGCGGGCATCGAAACCCACCGGCAGCGGGACAACCCATTGCAGACCATCGCCCTCGCCGGTCAGGGAGGCCCCCGTCCCGTGGCCCTCCGGTCCGTCGAGCCGGTGGGGTGACTGCGTACCGGGAGCTGAAGCCCGCTTCGGACTTCTGGTGGACGCGGGGTGGCAGGGACGGCCGTGGACCTACAGGATCTCGATGGCGCCCGGTGGGACCGGGCCCTCGCCCGCGTAGGAGTCGCCGCGCGGTGCGGTCGGGGCGTCGTCCTCCGCGACGGTCAGGGTGGGCCAGGGGGCGGCCATGGTCGCGTCGTTCAGGGTGAGGCCGAGGTGGTCGAGGACGAGGGTGACCACGGAGGCCATTCCAAAGCCCTCACGCTCGGCCAGGGCTTGCTGGATCCTGTCCCACCAAGGACTGGAATGTTCGGGCCGGGGTTGTTCCAGGCCGGGTTCGAAGTTCTCCAGGCACTGGCCGTCGCGCCAGTGCTGGAAGACGGCAAGGCCCTCGGTGGACAGAACGCTGTAGGTCTCGGTGCCACGGGACAGCGCGGCGAGGAGTTCGGGCCATGAGCCGATGACGCCGTCCTCCTCGACACAGAAGGTCCAGTCGCCGAGCCTTCCGGACCGTAGGAGCGACACGGCTCCGGCAGCGAATTGGCCGGTGGGCAGGTCGGACGCGGCGTCCGCGTCGAGCGGGCGGGAACGGGCCGGGTCGGCGCCGTAGCGGGTGAACACCTCGGCGGGGTCCAGGCCCCGGGTGAAGGTGACGCACATCTGGTCACCCGCCCAGTCGAACGTGTCCGTTGCCATGTTCTGCCTCCGTCCCGTGCACCGGCGCCGTCTGCCGGATCGTGTCTGCCGGGCCCCCGCGGCACAACGCGGGGGCCCGGTTCATGGTGCCCGGTTCAGGCGGTGAACTCGATACGGAACGGGTCGTCCGTCACCAGGCGCTGGTACTTGCGCAGGGAGCCCAGGACGCCTCCGGCGGAGCTGTTGGCACGCTGGGTTATGTGCAGCCGCAGGCAGGTCTCCGTGCCGGTGGTCGGGCGGTTGGGCCAGGTCGCGGGTGCGGACCACACGTTGTTCACGACCTGAGGGGTCAGTTCGGCGCAGAGGCTGCCGGCCTGACCGCCCTCCCTGGTGCTGGCGGGCGGAAACTCGTCACAGCTGTCCGCGCCGCGGGTGTTCGGGTACAGGTTGGTGAACGGGGTGCAGGTCGCGTTGCGGTTGGCTGTCGCCTGGGCCAGGTCGACGGCGTGCAGGATGTCGGTACCGCGGCGCCGCATGATCTCCTCGTAGATCGGGACGACGATCCCGTACTTCTCGTGCGAGCGTGAATAGCTGAGGACGGGCGGGTCGTTCGTGGGGATGACGCAGCCGCGCAGTCGGGGCTGCTCGGCGTCACAGCGGATCTTGCCGCTCGTGGGGCTGGACCAGGACGCACTGGAGTCGATCGGGTTGGCGCCCGGCATCGTGACGTACATCGCGTAGTTGGTCTGGAAGGAGGCGCGGGTGGTGCCCGTGGCGAAGGGGTCGCCGAGGTACTTGGTCTTTCCGGTGACCTCCTGTTCGTACGACAGGGTCTTGGCGTACCAGGGCTGCTTGGTCACCGTCGTGCAGCCGGTGCCGCAGCCGACCTGCATGCGCAGGGTGAGGCTGTGCACGTCGCCGGAGACGCGGATCAGCTTGGCGGTGATCGTCTCGTTGATGTCGAGAGACTTGTAGGAGGTGCTGAGGGTGGAGTTGACGGATATCAGGCCGGTCCCGATGACCCCGCCCTTCGAGTCGAGGAGCTGGTAAGTGACCTCGGCACCGTTCAGGCACATGCCGCCGGTGCGGCTCCACGTCCAGGTGCCGGGGTTGGTGACCTGGCAGGTGGGGGCCGGGGGTTCGGGGTCGTCGGCGTCGGGTTCGAACTCGGTGCTGAGGCCGTCACCGGCCGGGTCGTCGGCCTCGTCCGCCTCCGCGGCCAGGCTTCGCGCGCCCGCGGTGCCTTCGTCGCGCGAGTGGTCGTGGGACCCGCAGGGGCGATGGTGTCCGGCGCGGCCGGAACGGATATCGCCCGGGTGCGGGGCACGGCGGCCGCCTTGGCGGGGCTGCTCTTCACGCTCACGCACGTCGTGAAGGCCTCGGGCGCCGCCGGGTCCGTACCGGCGGGAACGTGGGTGCAGGACTGCCCGGCGGTGAAGGGTGCGGTCTGCAGGGTCGCTGCGGGGGCCGCGGGATCGACCGGATCAGGGCCGGCAGCGGGGCTCGCGGATCCGGGCGCGTCGTGGTCCGGGGCTTCGTCGGCGTTCGTCGTGCCGACGGCCGTGAGGCTCAGGGTGAGGGAGAGCGCGAGGACGGGCAGTACACGTCTGATACGTCGTAAAAATATGTCTTCTCTCTGGTGTCGGTGGATTCCGGGCGAGGGATACGGGCCTCCGTCGGCTCGTGCAGAGACCTGTGCCGTCGGCGATTGCTGCTCCCTGGACCTGCCTGCGTGGTGGAGACGCCGGCGCGGAGTACGGCCTGGGTACGCCGGGCCCAGGCCGGCACCGGTGGGATCGGTTGGTCAGGAACCCACGCCCACGGAGAGGACCCTCGACCGGGCCCTGGCAGCGGTACGTGCGTTTCGCCGAACGCGGTTTCGCGCTAGGCCGTGTTTTGGAACTGAGCTCTTGAACACGCCTCAGGCCGTGATGATCTCGGTGTGGGGCGTGGGGACCTTTCGGATGATCAGTGGTTGG
>NZ_JBITRU010000049.1:0-42379 GCF_044540255.1 Streptomyces sp. NPDC086080 | reverse complement strand
GCTCCGACGCGTCCCCGCCTCAGCTGTATCCGCTCCGACGCGTCCCCGCCTCAGCTGTATCCGCTCCGACGCGTCCCCGGCCCAGCTGTATCCGCTCCGACGCGTCCCCGGCCCAGCTGTATCCGCTCCGACGCGTCCCCGGCCCAGCTGTATCCGCTCCGACGCGTCCCCGGCCCAGCTGTATCCGCTCCGACGCGTCCCCGGCCCAGCTGTATCCGCCCCGACGCGTCCCCGCCTCAGCTGTATCCGCCCCGACGCGCCCCCGGCCCAGCCTCAGATGTATCCGCCCCGACGCGCCCGCCCCCTCCGAAGATCACCCCGCCGGGCCCGCCCCCCCCGGCTCCGGACGCGGCGGGCCGTGCACGGCGGCGGCTCGCCGAGGCACCCGGCCCACCCCCGCGCGGCCGGTTCGCGGTCGTGCGGTGGGATGCAGCGGCGGGTCGGAGCATCTTCACCCGGGTACACCTGGCGCTCCCGCTACCCAGGCGTACCCGCCGGTCCCGCTCCCGCTGCTTCGGTCGGCTCGTTCGTGCCGGGCTGCATCGGGTTCCGCTCCGGCCGACCTGCCCTCGGTCGGCTGCGGTGGGACGGCGCGGCAGCGTGGGAGCGTCCTTGCCCGTGCAGCCGCCGCCCCCGCATCTGCTCCCGCTTCGTCTTCCGCCCACCCCGGGCCGGCGGGCGGACGTGTTTCGGAGGTGGGGCGGAGGGTAGTCGGGGCGTCTTCGGAGGTGGTGGGAGGCGGTGGGTGTGCGGCCCGGGGACGACCCTGGGGGTAACCCGGACGACCCGGGCCGGCGCGCCGGCAGCGGTGCGTACGAGCAGGTCGCCGAGGCGATCGCGGCGGGACTGCGCGGGGCCGTGCCCGCCGCCGTGCCCGGACGGCTCTGCGCGGTGGCCGTCGCCCTGCTGCCGGTGAGCGGCGCGAGCGTGTCGCTGCGCGGCGACGGCATGCCCGTGCACCTCGCCGCCTCCAGCCCGTACGCCGCACATCTTGCCCAGCTCCAGGCGACGTTGGGCGACGGCCCCTGCCGGAACGTGCTGCAGACCGGTCGCCCCGTGCTCGCCCGCGACCTCGCCGCAGCCGACTGCGCCCGTCGCTGGCCCGTCTTCGCCCAGCAGGCGCTCGGTGCGGGTCTCCGGGCCGTGTACGCACTGCCCCTCGGCAGCGACGACACGTGCGTCGGCACCCTCGACCTCTACCGTGACATGCCCGGCGGACTCACCACGGGCCAGCGCCGCACGGCTCGCCTGGTCGCCGGTGCCATGACCGTGGCGCTGATGGATCTGCCGTACGGCGTGCCCGACGGGGACGAGCCCTGGCTCAGCGGGCTGGCCGCCGACCACGACCGCGTCCACCAGGCCATCGGCATGATCATGGTCCAGCTCGGCATCGGAGCCGACGAGGCCCTGGCCCGTCTGCGCGGCGACGCCTTCGCCCGCGGCCGTACCGCTCTCGAGGTGGCCCTGGACGTCGTCTCCCACCGCCGCCGCTTCGACTCGCCCTGACCGCACGGCACTTACCCTTGGCGACCATGGACACAGCCATTCTCCTGCTCACCTGCCTCGTGGTGCTCGGCACGATGACGCTCCAGAACCACCTCTCCCGGGTCAACCGCCGTGCCGCCCGCGTCGAGCGCAAACTCGACCTGATACTCGGCCACTTGGGCATCGAGGAGGAGATCCCGAGAAGGGATGAGATCGTCGGCCTGGTCCGCCAGGGCAAGCAGGTTCAGGCGGTCAAGCTGTACCGCGAGTCGACGGGCGCGGACCTTCTGGAGGCCAAACAGGCGGTGGACCGCATGGTCTGAGTCGTTCAGACCTGCGCCCGCCCCTGGCGGGCGACCTCCGCCAGGCGGTCCGCGCCGAGTTGGGTGACGGCCCGGGTGACCTCCGGGAGGACCGCGCCGAAGCCGGCGTTGGTGACGATGAGGGTGTCCTCGCCGACGCGGACCGCCGCGAGGTCCACGGTGAGGGCGGTCCGTGCCCCGTCGGCGGCCTCCCCGGTCATCCGCAGGCGCAGACCGGACCGCGCGTCGCCGGCCTCAGGCAGCGAGAGCCGGGTCACCTCGACGAGCTGGGTGCCGGCCCGCGTGGTCGTCGCCTCGAAGCGTTCGCACTCCTCGGGGAGGGTGCCCAGCCAGTCCAGGACGCGGTCCACGTCGGCCGGACGGTACGCGGCGACCTGGTAGCGCAGCTGGGTGTCGTTGGAGGCGTCGTCGAGGGTGGCCGTGGCGCGCGGCCCGGCCGGGGTGCCGAACAGTTCCTCCGTGTAGAGGGTGTCGAGGAGGCGGTGGCAGTCGGGGTTGGTGGTGGTCGCCTTGAGCACTCCGTCCCGCCAGGTCGCCGTGCCGCGGCTGGTCATCCAGGGCTCCCCCAGGTCCGTGTCCGTGATCAGCGCCTCCCGCAGCTGCGCCTCGCTCAGCGAGGGCGGGGAGGGCGTGGCCGGCCGCTCGGTGGCGGAGGTGGCGGCGGAGGTGGTGGCGGACGGGGACAGCGGCGGCGGCGGAGGCTGGGAGACGCCTTCGGGCAGGGGGCGGGGTACGTTCCTGTCGTCGGCCATGCACCCCGCCGCGGTGAGCAGGGCCGTCACGGACAGCACGGAGACGAGGAGGGCGCGGGCGGCGGCCGGGGCATGGGTCATCGGGGTGCCTCCTCGGGGGACCGGGCCGTCCACGAGCGGACGTGCTCTTACGGCACCACCGGGCCGGACACCCCACCAGCGCGGCGAGCCGTCCGGGTGAGCCCACCCGCCCGGGCGGGCGGCGGCCGCGTCCCGAGCGGGCCGGAACGTCCGGTCCGGCCGGGCCGCCGTCCCGGCCCGTGGATTCCGCCGCCTCGATCCCCCGCACCACGACGCGGTATCCGGCCGGCGCCCGACGGACCCGTCGCACCCTGCGTAAGGTCGATGCGCAGCCCCGCCTCCCCCGGAAGGAGCGCCCCGTGCCGCACGGCCCGACCGTCCCGGTGATCATCGACTGCGACACCGGTGTCGACGACGCCCTGGCCCTGCTGTTCGCCGTACGCCACCCGGGGATCGACCTGCGCGCCGTCACCTGCGTGGCCGGGAACACGGACGTGGACGGCGTCGTACGCAACACGCTGACCGTGCTGGAGCGGGCGGGCGCGCCGGACATCCCGGTCGCCCGGGGCGCCGAGCGCCCGCTGATCGAGGCACCGCGCTCCGCCCGCCATGTCCACGGCCACGACGGCATGGGCGACCTCGGCCTGCCCGCGCCGCGCCGTGCCCCGGCCGGGGTGGACGCGGTGACCCTGCTGCGCCGGGAGATCCTCGCCTCCCCCCGCCCGGTCACCCTTGTGCCCACCGCACCGCTCACCAACATCGCCCTGCTGCTGCGGGCCCACCCCGAGGTCACCCGCAACATCGAGCGGATCGTGTTCATGGGCGGCGCGGCGGGCGCGGGGAACGCCACGCCGGTCGCCGAGTTCAACGTGTGGCACGATCCGGAGGCCGCCGCGATCCTGCTCACCGCGGGCGTGCCGATCACCATGTACGGCCTGGACGTGTTCACCCGGGTCGTCGTCCCGGGCACGGAGGTGCGACGGCTGCGTGCGAGTGCCGAACCGGGCACCCGGCTGGCCGGTGACCTGCTCGCCCACCGCCCGGCCCACCCGGGCAGCCGCCCCGGCGATCCCGCCCAGGACGCGGGCGGCCTCGGCGACGCGGGCGCGCTGTGCGCGGTCGCCGACCCGGCGGGCCTGACCACCCACCGCCTCCCGGTCGAGGTGTCCCTCGCTCCAGGACCGGCCCGTGGCCAGACCGTGGTCGACCGCCGCCCCCGCGCCGGCGAGTCCGAACTCCACGAGGGCGTCCGCGAGCAGCCCTTGGTGGACGTCGCCCTGGACGTGGACGTGGAGCGTTACGTGCAGCTGTACCTGACGGCGGTCGAACGCACCGCCGTGTAGTCGGACATGCGTTCGCCCCTGGTGGGAGGGCCGAACGTGCCGTCCGCCACACCCGCCGGGAATGGCTCCCCGCTGCCGGTGCGTGCGCTTTTACGGTGTTCCGGACAGATTCTCCACCGGTACCCGCACGCACCCAGAGGAGATCGCGTGACCGACCGCCCCACCACGCCCGACGCCCGGCCGCCGCACCCCGCACCCGACGCCACGCCCGACCTCTCCTCCCGGGACCCCGACTGGTGGCGGCAGGCCGTCGTCTACCAGGTGTACCCCCGCAGCTTCGCCGACGCCGACGGCGACGGACTCGGCGACCTGCGCGGCATCACCCGGCGCCTCACCCACCTCGCCGCCCTGGGCGTGGACGCCCTGTGGCTGAGCCCCTTCTACCCCTCCGAGCTCGCCGACGGCGGATACGACGTCACCGACCCGCGCGACGTCGACCCCCGCCTGGGCACACTCGACGACTTCGACGCACTGGTCCGCGAGGCCCACCGGCTCGGCCTGAAGGTCATCGTCGACATCGTCCCCAACCACACCTCCCACCAGCACGTCTGGTTCCAGGAAGCGCTGCGCGCCGGCCCGGGCTCACCCGCCCGCGACCGCTACGTCTTCCGTGACGGCCGGGGTGAGCGGGGCGAACTGCCGCCCACCGACTGGCAGTCCGTGTTCGGGGGCAGCGCCTGGCAGCGGGTGCCGGACGGGCAGTGGTACCTGCACCTGTTCGCCGCCGAGCAGCCCGACCTCGACTGGGGGCACCAGCAGGTCCGCGACGACCACCGCACCACCCTGCGGTTCTGGTCCGACCGGGGCGTGGACGGCTTCCGGATCGATGTGGCGCACGCCCTCGCCAAGGACCTGAGCGAGCCGCTGCGCGACCTCGGCGACCACGCGCCGGGCGGTGAGGCCGCCCTCGCCGATGTCCCGCCCGGCACCCACCCCTTCTACGACCGCGACGAAGTACACGAGATCTACCGCGACTGGCGCAAGATCCTCGACGCCTACTCGCCACCCCGGATGGCCGTCGCCGAGGCCTGGGTCCCCGGGGCCCGCCGTGCCCTCTACGCCCGCCCCGACGAGCTGGGACAGGCCTTCAACTTCGAGTATCTGCAGACCCCGTGGGACGCGGCGGAACTGCGCCAAGTCATCACCGACTCCCTCGCGACCGCCCACGCGGTCGGTGCCTCGGCGACCTGGGTGCTCTCCAACCACGACGTGGTCCGGCACGCCTCCCGGCTGGCACTCCCGCCGGGCACCGACGAGAACGCCTGGCTGCTGTCCGGCGGCCGCGCCCCCGCCGTCGACCCCGACGCCGGGCTGCGCCGGGCCCGCGCGGCCACCCTGCTGATGCTGGCCCTCCCCGGCTCGGCGTACGTCTACCAGGGGGAGGAACTCGGCCTGCCCGAGGTCGCCGACCTGCCCACCGAGGTACTCCAGGACCCGATCTGGGAACAGACGGGACATGTCCGCAAGGGACGCGACGGATGCCGGGTGCCGCTGCCGTGGACCACGACCGGCCCGTCGTACGGCTTCGGGGCGGCCGGTGCCTGGCTGCCGCAGCCGGCCGGCTTCGCCGCGTACGCCGTCGAGGCGCAGGACGGGGTGGAGGGCTCGACCTTGGAGCTGTACCGCACGGCCCTGCGGCTGCGTCGCAAACTGCTGGACGGCGAGTCGCTGACCTGGGCGGAGGAGACCCCGGCCGGGGTGCTGCAGTTCGAACGCGGCGACGGCTGGCGCTGCGTGACCAACCTGTCCCCCGACCCGGTCCCCCTCCCGGCCGGCGAGATCCTCCTGACCAGCGCACCCTTGCGGGACGGCCGCCTCGCCCCCGACACCACGGCGTGGCTCGGCCGCTGACCGGGCCCCGCCCCGTGCGCGGTGTTCGGCGCCGGAGGAGAGCTGCCGGTGGGGGCGGCCTGTGCCAGTGGTCCGGCGGCCGTGGCTGGGTTCAGGTGCGGCGGTGCGGCGGTGCCGGCTCGGGCGGTTCACGCCGCCGTACGCGGTGTTCCGTCCCGGAAGGGGTCCGCGGACGTGACGTCTCAGAATCCTGCTTCCTCGGCGGCCCGGGATGCCGCCGAGGAAGCGGGCGGTCCGGCGCCGTCCCCGTCGCCGGTGCAGCCGGCCACCGTGCCCACGAGCAGCGCTGTCAGCGCGGCCGCACCCGCGGCCGCGCGACGCCGTCGCCCCGCCCTGTCAGACGTGCCCCGGTCCTCCGCTGCCGAAGGCCCCGCTGGACCCGGGCAGCCAGCGCTTGCGCTGCTGGTCCTTGCCGGTCCTGGACCCGGAGTGATGGATCTCGTAGGGCATGAGCCGGGATCCGGACCGCGCCACCTTCGGCATCTCGTCCGGCTCGCGCATCTCCCGCATCTCGCGGACCGCGCCGCTCTCCGGCAGCTTCGGTTGTTGCTCGGGGGTGGGGCGGGGGGACTCCTGGTCCATGACCCGCATCCCGACACGTACGGCCCAGATCAGCGCGCCGGCCACGATCAGCCCGCCGATGAAGGCCGCGGTCAGGTTCCACACCTGCTGACTGACGGCCAGAAGTTCATACGTTGCGGTGCTCATACGTCCGAGTATGGACGAGGAAATGAGATAAAGCGCCTGGAATGTCCGAATCTTTGGCCAAGGGTGGCGGGCCGCCCGGGAGGCGACCTCCCGATCGGCTCGTCCCGGCGGGCGGTCGGTCCCGTCGCGTGGCAGATTTCGGCCCGAGGGAAGGCCGGGACGGGCCGTCGCGTCCCCACGTGTGCAGCTCGGGGCCCGGCCCGGCCTTCCCGCCTTCCCGCCTTCCCGCCTCCGCGCCTCCGCGCCTCCGCGCCTCCGCGCCTCCGCGCCTCCGCGCCTCCGCGCCTCCGCGCCTCCGCGCCTCCGCGCCTCCGCGCCTCCGCGCCTCTGCGTGTCCGCGCCTTCCTGCCTCCGCGCCTTCCCGCCTCTGCGCCCTTCCGCCTCCGCGCCCTCGCGCCCTCGCGCCTTCCCGTCTCCGCGGCTCCGCGCCCTCGCGTTTTCCCGCCTCCGCGCCCCGCGTCCGCGGGCGTGTCCGCCCCTGTCGGCGGCGGCGTGACGCGCGGTGCGGCGGCCGGGGCGTCTCGTGGAGTGCGGCCGGGGCCGTCTCGTGGAGGCGGCGCTCGCCGTCCGCGCCGGGTGGTGGGGGGCGGCGCCGGGAGGACGGGGCCGCGCGCCCGGGCCGGAGTCGGCGATGCGGCGCTCCACCGGCGCTTCCGCACCCGCGCCGCCCTCGTCGACGCGTCTTCCGCGGCCGGCCGACGGGCAACGTGGCGGTCACCGGGGGCGTGCCCGCACCGCGCCGGAGGCGGACGGGGCTGCTCCCGGTCCACGCCGAGTTCGTCACCCTGGCGGCCGACCGGGGCGCCGACGGCCTCACGATCACCCGTTCGCCCGACACCGAGTGCCTTCAGGACCGACCATGCCCACCACCGCCGGACCGCGGACATCCCGCACGACCGGGCCCGTGACCAGGGCATCGTGCGCCCGGACCGCACCACCGGGGACCCGCTGCCCGCGCCCGTGCCGCCCCGGCCGCGCCGTCCCGCCCCTCACCGCGGCCACCACCCCGACGCGCGGCACCGCCGTCCGGCCCCGCTTCCCCGGAGTTTTCCGCGTCGCCCCGCAGCGCCCCTCCCGGACCGGGCTCCCGCCGAGCCGAACTCGGGGACGTACGCGGCGAGAAGGGGCGGCAGCGCCCCTGCCGGGCCGGCGCTGCGAGGGCGAGAGGGCGCGCGGCGACCGGAGGGGGCGCGAGGTGCACCCCCGCCCTCCCCTCCGCGAGCACGGCCGGCAGGACATCTGCCTCAGCCGCGACAGTTTTTCCGTCGGGGCGACTAGAGTTCCCTTGCGGGGAACCCGTCCCCGTGGCGGACCGTGCCCGCTGTGGTCCGCGGAAAGGTGCGCATGACCCCGGAAAGTCAGCCGTACGACGACGGCAGGCAGCCGGACCGAAACCGGCTCCCCGTCGCCGACCGGCTCGACGACGACCATTTCCCGGCCTACACCATGGGCAGGGCCGCCGAACTGGTCGGAGCCACACCCGCGTTTCTCCGGGCCCTGGGCGAGGCGCGGCTGATCACCCCGACGCGCTCGGGGGGCGGCCACCGCCGCTACTCGCGCCACCAGCTGAGGCTGGCCGTCCGGGCCCGCGAGCTCGTCGACCAGGGCACCCCCGTCGACGCCGCGTGCCGCATCGTCAGCCTCGAGGAGCAGCTGGAGCAGGCCGAACGGGCCAACGAGGAGCTGCGCCGGCAGGAGTCCGGCGCGTCCCAGGGGCACCGGTGAAAATCTGTTCCCGCCGGAACAGTATTTCCGCTCCCGCCGTGGAAAATGTCTTTCCCTAAACACGCCGTCGGGGTTTTATTCCAGTGATTTTCCTCGCTTGCCGCGGATATGGATCGTGCTAGGCTGACGCCAGTTGCAGTTGTGGTTGCCAGTTTGCTACCGGTTCTCCGGGCAGGTGATCATCGCGACGATGTAGGGATTCGTAAAGTGCGAGTTCCGACACTGTCTCAGGAGATTTGATATGGCCACCGGTACGGTGAAGTGGTTCAACTCGGAAAAGGGCTTCGGCTTCATCGAGCAGGACGGCGGCGGCGCTGACGTGTTCGCCCACTACTCGAACATCGCCACCTCGGGCTTCCGTGAGCTCCAGGAAGGCCAGAAGGTGACCTTCGACGTCACCCAGGGCCAGAAGGGCCCGCAGGCGGAGAACATCGTTCCCGCCTGACCTGTACGCAGGGATTCATGAGCAGGGGCTCGCACTTCGGTGCGGGCCCCTGTTCATTTTCCGCAAGAGCCGCACAGCACTCCAGGTGCCGCATCGGATCCACACCCCGTCATCACATCGGGTATTGATCGGTCCACGATCGACAGCGGACTTGGACGGACGGTCCTCACCGCTGCTGTCCTGCGGACATGAACTCCTCCCACCCCTTTCTCGACATCCCGCCCGGCGGCGGCCCCCACCGTCGGCGCCCCCGCGGAGCGGTCAGGTCCCTCACCGCCGTGGCCGCCGTGGCCGCGCTCGCCCTGGGTGGGGCGTACGCGGCGGGCCTCGGCCCCTTCGAGAGCGACACCGGACCCGACCCCGAGGCGGTGGCCGCGGCCCGCGCGTTCCTCGCCGACTGGGCAGCCGGACGACTTCCGCAGGCCGCCGCCCGTACGACCGGTCCCGACCGGGCGGAGCAGGTGCTGGCGAGCTTCACCACCGGACTCGACCTCGGGACACCACGGCTCATGGCCGGGGAACCCGAGGAGTCCGGTGCGGGCGACGGCACCCTCACCGTCCCGTTCACCGCGAAGATGCCCGTCACGGGCCTCGGCACCTGGACCTATGCCTCCGAGCTGCCGCTGCGGAAGCAGAAGGACGGTGCCTGGAAGGTGGAGTGGACACGGTCGCTCGTCCACCCGAGGCTCAGCGGCACCGAGAAGTTCCGCCTGGAACGCGAGGAGACCGCGCCGGTCGAGGCCACCGACCGCTCCGGCGAGACCCTCTCCGCCGCCACCCACCCCCTGCTCACCCCCGTCCTGGCCCAGCTGGCCGAGGGCGGCGGCGGCCCGCGCGGCGCGGTGCTGCTCGTCGACCGGGAGACCGGCGAGGTGCTGCGCACCGAGGCGTCGTTCGGCGGCAGGGGCACCGGTAAGGGCGACAAACCCGTCCGCACCACGCTCCACGCCGGCTGGCAGTCGGCCGCGGAACGCGCCCTCGCGCGGGCCGGCGGCAAGAACGCCGCGCTCGTTGCCCTGCGCATCGACGACGGAGAGATCCTCGCCGTGGCCAACGCGCCCGCCTCCGGTTTCAACCGCGCCGTCTCCGGCACCTACGCGCCCGGCTCCACCTGGAAGATCGTCACCAGCGGCGCCCTGCTGCTGAAGGGCGCGGTCGCACCGGACGACGTGGTGGACTGCCCCAGGTACCAGACGGTGGGCAAACGGTTCCAGAACGTCGAGACCTCCGCACACCCCGGTGCCACCTTCCGCGAGGCCTTCACCGAGTCCTGCAACACCGCGTTCATCGGCCTGCGCGGCCGACTCGGCGAGGGCGAGCTCGGGGATGTGGCGAAGCAGTACTTCGGGGTCGGCCAGACCTGGCACGTCGGCGTGCCCTCGTACGACGGCTCGGTACCCGTTCCGCGCGACGCGACGGAGAAGGCCGCGTCGATGATCGGGCAGGGCCGGGTCCAGGCCAACCCGCTGATCATGGCGTCGGTGACCGCCACGGCCGTATCGGGCACCTTCCACCAGCCCACGCTGGTCCGCGGCGCCGAGGACACCACCGACACGACCCCGCTGCCGCCGGAGGTCGCGCACCGGCTGCGCGCGCTGATGCGGGCCACCGTGACCGAGGGCACGGCGCGTGTCCTGGCCGGCCTGCCCGGCGACATCGGCGCCAAGACCGGCACCGCGGAGGTCTCCGACGACCGGGACAACAACGGCTGGATGGTCGCCCACCGGGGCAATGTGGCCGTGGCCTGCGTGGTCGAGGAGGGTGTCACCGGGGCCGGTTCGGCCGGGCCGGTGATCCGTGCCCTGCTGTCCGCGGTACCCGACTCCTGACCGAACCGTCCTGACCGAACCGTCCGAAAGGGAGCCTCACCCGTGACCTCACGCCCGTCCCGCCGCGCCTTACTGCTGACGGCGGTGACCCTCGCCCCCGTGGCCGGATGCGCCACCGACGACGCACCGGCGCGCGCACGCGGCCAGGGCGGTACGGCGACACCCGCGCCGTCGCCTCCGCCCTCGCCCTCACCCGTCACGATCCGGAGTCTCACCGATCTCGAACGCGAGTACGACGCCCGCCTCGGGGTGTACGCCCTCGCGACCGGCACCGGGGCAAGCGTCGTCCATCGCGCGGACGAACGCTTCGCGTTCTGCTCCACCTTCAAGACGCTCGCCGCGGCCGCCGTCCTGGACAGCAGGCCGCTCGCCCGTCTGGACGAACGCGTCACCTATACGCGGGACGACCTCGTCGACTACTCACCCGTCACCGAGAAGCACACCGCGATCGGCATGACCGTCCGTGACCTCTGCGACGCCGCCGTCCGGTACAGCGACAACACGGCGGCCAACCTGCTGCTGCGCGACCTCGGCGGCCCGCGCGCCCTCACCGCCCACCTGCGCGGACTCGGTGACTCCGTGAGCCGCCTGGACCACCGCGAACCCGAGCTGAACGGCAACCCGCCCGGAGATCCGCGCGACACCACGACCCCCCGGGCCGTTGCCTCCGACTACCGGGACGTCGTGCTCGGCGACGCCCTGCCCGCCGCGAAGCGGAACCTGCTGAGGGACTGGCTGGTCCGGAACACCACCGGCGACCGGCGCATCCGGGCCGGTGTCCCCGAGGGCTGGACGGTCGGCGACAAGACCGGCACCGGTGCATGGGGCCGGGCCCACGACGTCGCCGTCCTGTGGCCCCGCCGGGGCGCACCGCTCGTGCTGGCCGTGCTCACCGATCGTCCCGACCGCGACGCCGATCCCAGGGACCCGCTGATCGCCGAGGCCACCCGCCGCGTCCTGGCCGCCCTGGGCTGAGCCGTCCCCCGGCCCGGCCGTCCCCCGTGGCCGGGCCGGCGGGGCGCTCCGGCCGGTCAGCCCTGCTTGGGCGCGGCCTGCTGGACCACCTCGAAGGACCACAGCGTGGCGTCGGTGGCCGCCGGACGGGGCTTCTCACCCTGCGCCCCGTCGTGCGCGGCCTGGCCCCGGCCGGCCATCCAGCGCTGGAAGTCCTCCTCGGTCCGCCAGCGGGTGTACACGAGGTAGGTGTCGGTGCCCTCGACCGGCCGCAGCAGCTCGAACCACTCGAACCCGTCCGAACTCTCCACCGCCCCCGCCCGCGCGGCGAACCGCTGCTCCAGCGTCTCGCGCTGCTCTTCCGGGACGGTGAGTACGTTGATCTTGACGATGCTCATGTCTCGATTGTCCCGCAGCACCGGCAGGGGACGACCGGGGGGTCAGCCGAGGCAGATGACCAGCAGACAGAGCTGGGAGGAGTCCGGTTCGGCGGCGGGCGGGGCGGTGGAGGGGGCAGGGTCGGGCCCGGTGCTCTCGCCCTGCGAGGACACGGCGCTCGCCGAGGGTGACGCCTGACAGCGACGCCTGACGGCGGCCCGTGGTCCGTAACGCGTGGTCGGTCATCCACGGCCGTCCCGCGCCGTCGGCGTTAGGATCCGGGGCATGCCCCTGAGCGCGAGCGACGTGGAGCGGTTCATGGCCTCCAAGCCCCGGCTGGAGGCCATCGCCTACCGACTGCTCGGCTCCGCGAGCGAGGCCGAGGACGCCGTGCAGGAGACGTTCCTGCGGTGGCAGGGCGCCGACGTCGGGCGCATCCGGGTCCCCGAGGCGTGGCTGACGAAGGTGCTCACCCACCTCTGCCTCAACCAGCTCACCTCGGCCCGCGTGCGACGTGAGACCTACGTGGGCCGATGGCTCCCCGAACCGCTGATCGCCGGCGACCCGATGCTCGGCCCCGCCGACACCGCCGAACAGCGCGAGTCGGTGTCGTACGCGGTCCTCGTCCTGCTGGAGCGGCTCGCTCCGAACGAGCGGGCGGTGTACGTCCTGCGGGAGGCGTTCGACTACCCGCACCGGGAGATCGCGGAGATCCTCGATCTCACCGAGGCCGCGAGCCAGCAGATCCTCCACCGCGCCAAGGAGCACATCGCGCAGGGCAGGACCCGTACGGACATCGACGAGGCCGCCGCCCGGCGGATCGTCGACGAGTTCCTCGCGGCCGCCACCAGCGGACGGACCGAGCCGCTGGTCCGGCTGCTCACCGAGGACGCCGTCGCGGTCGGTGACGGCGGCGGGAAGGTTCCGGCGCGCGCCAAGGCGTTCGAGGGCGCGCTCGCGGTCGCCACGTTCATGCGGGGTCTGTTCACCCCGGGCAAGGCCAAGCGTGCCCTGGTCGGCGGCTCGCCCGGGATCTACGCCACGACCGCCAACGGCGATCCGGCGCTGGTCGCGGTCGTCGACGGCCGGGTCGTCGGCGTCCTGTGCCTGGAGGCCACCGCCGACGGCATCGCGGCGATCCACGCCCAGGTCAACCCCGACAAGCTCGGGCGTCTGACCGAGCGCTGGGCGGCCGAGGACCACGGAGAACCCCTGCTCCACGCCTTCTGACCATCATGTGACGTACGTCACATCGCGCTCCTGTCAGGAAACGGCGGGCTGCCCGGTTCAAGGGGCGGAACCGCAGGCGAAACCCGCAGACGACAGGAGCAGGCCATGCAGCACCGCATCATCGTTCTCGGAGCCGGTTACGCCGGAGCCGTTGCCGCCGGACGCCTGGCCAGGCGGCTGCGCCGCGAGGACGTCGCCATCACCCTGGTCAACGCCGAGCCCGACTTCGTCGAGCGCGTCCGCAACCACGAGCTCGCCGTCGGCCACCGGCTCAAGCACCGCCCCCTCGCCGGCATGCTCGCCGGCACCGGAGTGGACCTGCGGGTCGCGCGGGTCACCGGCGTCGACGTCGACCGCAGGGCCGTCGCCGTCCGGGACGCCGACATGACCGCCGACATGACCGCGGATATGACCGCGGGCATGACCGCGGACGGGGACGGCGACGGGGGTGGCGACAGTGAACTGGAGTACGACACCCTCGTGTACGCCCTCGGCAGCCGCTGGGACGACCAGGGTGTCCCCGGAGCCGCCGAGCACGCCCACGAGATCGCCGGCCGCCCGGGAGCGCTCCGGGTGCGCGAGCGGCTCGCCGTGCTGGACGCCGGACAGCCCGTGGTCGTGGTCGGCGGCGGTCTCACCGGCCTGGAGGCCGCGACCGAGATCGTCGAGGCCCGCCCGGACCTCGACGTCGCCCTCGCCGCCCGCGGCGGCCTCGGCGACTGGCTCTCCCCCAAGGGCCGCCGGCATCTGCGCAAGGTCGTCGACCGGCTCGGCGTCACCGTGCACGAGCACGCCGACGTCACCGCCGTCGGGGCCGACCGGGTCACCACCGCGGACGGCGCGTCCCTCCCGGCCGCGCTCACCGTGTGGACCACCGGCTTCGCCGTGCACCCGATCGCCCGGGCCACCGCGCTGGAGACCACCGGGACAGGACAGATCGTGGTCGACGCGACCATGCGCTCCGTCTCGCACCCCGAGGTGTACGCCATCGGCGACGCGGCCAGGGTGACGGGCCCCGGCGACAAGCCGCTGCGGATGTCCTGCGCCTCCGGCGTGCCCACCGCGTGGCAGGCCGCCGACACCATCGCGGCACGCCTGACCGGCGGAAAGCTCCCGAACATACCGATCCGCTACTTCAACCAGTGCGTCTCGCTGGGCCGCAAGGAAGGACTCATCCAGTACGTCACCGCCGACGACCGCGCCGTCGGCACCGCCCTGACCGGACGGCTCGCCGCCCTCTACAAGGAACTGGTCTGCAAGGGCGCGGCCTGGGGCGTGGCCCACCCGACGCTCGGCATGCCGACCCGGCGCCGCGCCGTACGCACCCCTGCACCCGGGACCCCGACGACGGACCAGGCGACCCCGACGACGGACCAGGCGACCCCGACGGCGGACCCGGCGACCGAGGCGGCGGCCTGACCCACACACCGGCGCGGGGCCCGGGACCGCCGGGAACAGGGAGGGCCGGCCGGTGAGTTGGCACGGGGCGGCGCGGCCAGAACGCCGCGCCGCCGTCCTTCGCCTCCTCGCCGTCGCCCGGACGCACCCGGTCCGGGGCGGGAGAACGCCACCCGGGCGTCCACCCTCCCCGGACCGTCTGCACCCCAGGTAAGAGGACGGAATCCCTCTTCAGCCGGAGCCGGGGCGCTCACCCGCGGCCATAGCCTGAACGCGTCATGAAGCGAATCGACGACCGGCTGCTCCCGGTCCTGCTGCTGTGCGCCCAGGCCGTGGTGTGGCCGGGCGTGCCCCTGGTGCGCGGCGATGTCCCGGCCGCCTCCGCCCTGCTCGTGGCGGTGCTGATCACCGCACCCGTCACGGCCGTCCTCTCCCTGCGGCGTACCCGCCCGGTCGTCACCCTCGTCCTCGTCGCCGCCGGGTGCGCGCTGGGCGCCGGGCCGCTGCCCGCGGGGGCGACGGCGGTGCTCGGCACGGCGGGTGTCGCGCTCGCCCTGTTCACCGTGGCGACCGAACGCGACACGTTCACCACCGTGTTGTGCGTGGTGGCGCTCGCGCTCTGGCAGCTGGTGTACGGGATCACGCTGCACCGGATCAGCGACCGCGACGGACTCGACCTGGTCCTCACCGCCCTGCTGTACGCCGCCACCTGCGGTGTCGGTCTGCTCGTCCGGCGGGCCCGTGGCGCCCGCCGGGCGTCCGAACGGCTGCTGAAACGCGCCGAGTCCGAGCGGCACCGGCTCCCGGCGGTCGAACGTCGGCGCATGGAAAGGGAGTTGCACGACGTCAGCGCCCACCATCTGACGGCCGTGGTGGTCACGGCGGGCGCCGCCCTGGGCCTGCGCGACCGCCGCCCCGAACTCGCCGACGAGGCACTGCGGTTCGCCGTCGACACCGGTCACGAGGTCACCCGCGCGCTCGGCGCGGTACGGGCCCCGGCGCCTTCCGGCGAGGACCTGCCGTCACCGGAGGAACGGCTGCTCGACCTGGTCGCCGGGTTCCGGCGCCTCGACCAGCGGGTGGACTGCGAGATCGACCCGCTGCCGGACGGCGCCGTCGCGGACGCGGCGTACGGCATCGTGCGCGAGGCGCTGACCAACGTGGCGCGGTACGCCCCCGGCGCACCCACGCGGGTGCTGTGCCGGTACGGCGACGACCGTACGGACGTCGTGGTCACCAGCGGCGCACCGCTCCCCGGCACGCCGGCGCACGGCGCGGGCCTGGGCGGGGGACGCGGCCAGGGCTTTCTGCGGTCCCGGGCACGGGAGGCGGGCGGCACCCTGACCACCGGCCCGACGGCGGACGGCGGCTGGGAGGTGCGCGCGGTCCTGCCCGGCCGCAGCGCCACCCTGGTGGAGCGGTCCGGATCACGCGGCTACCGCGCGGCGCAGGTGACGGCGGCCGTCGGCCTCGTGTTCCAGCCGCTGCTGCCGGTCCTGATCATCCGGGCGGAGACCGTGGAGCCCGGGTCGCAGGTGTCGGCGGGCCTGCTCTTCGCGCTGCTGGCCACCGCGCAGGCGGTCACGCTCCTGTGGCTGCGCCGGGCACCGCGCACCGTCCACGGCGTCCTGTTCGCGCTGGCCGCGCTCTGGCCGGCGGCGATGGCCGTGGGCGACTACACGGGGCCGGTCGTCCTCCCGCCGGCGCTGAGCATGCTCGCCACCTGCTTCGCGCTCGCCGCGGACGCGACCGGTCCGGCGGCGGGGGAGCGCCCGCGGGCGCTCCTGGCGGCCACCGCCGTGGCGGTGCACGCGGCGGCCCTGTCCGTCGCCGTCCTGGACCGGGGCACGACGGTGCCCGTCTGGGCGGTCGTCGCGGGGGCCGCGGCCGGGGCGTCCCTGGCGGCCGGCGCGGCCCGCCGGTACGGCGCATCGCGCGGCCGCCGTGAGCGGGCCACCCGGGGCAGCCGGGAGAGACGCCTCGCCGCCTGGACCGAGGAGGCGGTCCGGGACGCCTGGGCGGAGCGCCGCCGGATCGCCGGTGGTCTGGAGACCACCGTGCTGGCGCGCACCGCCGACATGGTCGCGGAGGCGGAGGCGGGCCGGCTCGACGCGACCGCGGAACGCGCCCGCGAGGCGCTGGCCGCGATGCGCGCCCTGCTCGACACCGTCCGGGAGGGCGAGGCTGAGCGCGCACTGCACCCGCAGCCCACCCTCCAGGCGCTGGACCTGCTCGCCCGCCAGTGCCGGGCCACCGGCCGCGAGGTCGAGATACGGCTGTCCGACCGGGTGCCCGAGCGCCTGCCCACCGCCGTCGACCTGGCCGCCTACCACGCCGCCGAGACCCTTCTCGCCACCGGGGGCGATCAGCCCGCGGTGCTCGAACTCGACACCGCGGAGGATACGTTGACGATCACGGCCACGGGGATAGCACCCGCCGCCCACCCGGCCGTACGGGAGCGGCTGGCGGCCCGGCTCGCGGCGCTGGAGGGCACCCTGACCACCGGGCCCGCGGACACGGTCCGCCTCCGGCTGCCGCTGACCACGGGTGGCGGGGAGGAGAGGGAACGATGAGTCTCAGGGTGCTGGTCGCGGACGACCAGGGCATCGTACGGGCGGGATTCGCCGCCGTGATCGACGCCGAGGAGGACATGACGGTCGTCGGTGAGGCGTCCGACGGCGCCGAAGCGGTGCGGCTGGCCGAGGAGCTGGCGCCCGACGTGGTCGTCATGGACGTACGGATGCCGGAACTGGACGGCATCGCCGCCACCCGGATCATCACCGGCCGTCCGGACGCCCCGCGCGTGCTGGTACTGACCACCTTCGACCTCGACGCCTACGTGTTCGACGCGCTGCGGTCCGGTGCGTCCGGCTTCCTGCTCAAGGACGTGTACGCCGCCGAACTGCTGCAGGGCATCCGGGTGGTGGCCGCGGGGGAGAGCGTTCTGGCCCCGTCCGCGACCCGCCGTCTGATCGGCCACTACGCGTCCGGTGCGGTCGGCGTGGCCCGGGGGGAGAGGACCTCCGGCGCACTGGACAGCCTGACCGACCGCGAGCGGGGCGTCCTCGTCCTGGTCGCCTCCGGACTCAACAACGGGGAGATCGCCGCCCAGCTGGGCATCACCGTCGGCACAGTGAAATCCCACGTCAACGCGCTGCTGCGGAAACTGGGGCTGCGCGACCGGGTCCAGGCCACGATTCTCGCCTACGACCACGGACTCACCCGCCCGAACCCACCCGGCTCCCACCTCTGACGGCCCGCCCCCGCCGGACCCCCGTCCCGGACCCCCGTCCCGGACCCCCGTCCCGGACCCCTGGCACCTCCCCGGCGCTCCCGCGCCTCCTTGACCACCCGTGCTCGTCCGACGCCGGAACCCTGCCACCACGCACCCGTTTCCGGCAGCCGGGCGTGCCTGCCCGCCCCCTGATCCGTCCGCCCTGGAAGCCTGCCCGCCATGACCGGCCCACCCACAGAGCCCACCGCCATGACCGGCCCACCCACAGAGCCCACCGCCATGACCACCATCCCCAAGGAGTCCACTGCCATGACCAGCACCCCCGAGAAGCCGACCGCCGTGCCCGAGCCCGGACGGTCCTTCGGCCGCCGTGTGTGGTACGTACTCGGCGACATCGCCGCCCTTGCCTACCTCGGGCTCATCGCCGCCCTGGTCATATGGGTGCTGGTGGACAGCACCGTTGAGCACGAGGACGCGTCCTTCGCGGGTGTCGTCCCGCTGCTCGCCACCTTCCCGGGCAGCTTCCTCGTGCTCGTCCTCCCGGAGCACCCCGCGATGTTCTTCCTCGCCATCGCCTTCGCCGCACTGGTCAACGCGGCGATCATCGGCTGGTGCTCCCGGCGGCTGCGCGGAGGCGGCCGTGTGGCCTCGTAGGGCCGTCGGCCGGCCGGGTCGTTCACAGGTCCTCCGTGCCCGCCAGGTCCATGACGTCCGTCACGGCCGGGCGGCCGGAGGCGGCCCCGCCCAGCAACTGCTCGGACCAGATGGTCTTGTCGCGGCGGCTGTGCCGTACGCCCCAGTGGGCGCTGAGCCGCATCACGATGTAGAGGCCGCGGCCGCCCTCGTCGCTCACCCGGGCGTGGCGCAGGTGGGGGCTGACGCTGTTGGCGTCCGTGACCTCCGCGAGCAGCCGCTCCTGGTCGTGGATGAGCCGCAGCCGTACCGGGCCCTTGCCGTAGCGGATGGCGTTGGTGACGAGTTCGCTGACGATGAGTTCCGTGGTGTAGGCGGCGTCGTCGAGGTGCCAGACGGCGAGCTGCTGTCCGACGAGCCGGCGCGCGGTGCCCACGACCGAGGCGTCGGGGGGCAGGGTCCAGTCCGCGACTTCGTCCGGCGGCAGGACGCGGGTGCGGGCGAGCAGCAGGACGGCATCGTCCGTGCGGGAGGGCGCCATGCGGTACACGCAGGTGTCGCACAACTCCCGCAGGGGCCGGGTGGGTACGGCGAGTACGTGCGCGAGGTCCCGTCGGGCGGCCGCCTCGTCCTTGCCGCCGGAGGTGAGGAGAGCGTCGGTGCCGAGGGCGAGCAGGCTGCCCGGGGCGAGCTGGAGCACCGCCGGGGTGAACACCTGTCCGCCGCCTGTGCCCAGGGGCGGTCCCTGGGGAACGTCCACGTCGAGCGGTGCGCCGTCGGGGTCGACGACGGCGGGGGCCGGGTGTCCCGCGCGGATCATGACGCAGCTGCGGGAGACCGGGTCGTAGACGGCGATCGCGCAGGTCGCCACGTGAGGGTTCGCGGCTTCGGTGTCGGTGACCGGCAGCTGGGCGGCGACCTCGTCCAGATGGGTCAGCAGTTCGTCCGGCTCCAGGTCCTGCAGGGCCAGCGTGCGCAGGGCGACCCGGAGCTGGCCCATGGTGGCCGCCGCCTCGATGCCGTGACCGGCGACGTCGCCGACGACCAGGGCGACGCGTGCGCCGGAGAGCGGGATGACGTCGAACCAGGCGCCGCCCGCGCCCTCGGGCAGATACACATGGGCGGTGTCCACCGCCGAGAGGCGCGGGCTCTCCCCGGGCTGCAGCCGGCGCTGCAGCGTGGCGGCCACGGTGTGCTCGCGGCGGTAGCTGCGCGCGTTGTCCAGGTGCGCGGACGCGGTGCCGGCCACCTGCCGGGCGATGTCCAGATCCGCCTCCTCGAAGAGGTCGGCCCGGCTGCGGTACAGGGTCAGCAGACCCAGCACGGTGTCCCGCGCCATGAGCGGGGCGACGATCATGGAGCGGATGTTCGCCTTGATCAGTGGGGTGAGGTTGTTCCGGTCGGCCGAGAGCCAGGGGTCGTCCGCGGTGACCCGGACGAGGCGGGCCTCGGTGTCGTTGAGCGCCTGGGTGTACGGGGTGGGGTACGGGAAGGGACGGCTGTCGTCCTGCTTCCTGCTCGTCTCGACGGTCGAGGGTGTGAAGGCGACGCGGCGCAGCGGGACGTCCGACGGTACGGGACCGGTCTGGCGCAGACTTCCGGGGGGAGAGTCCTCCAGCAGGTCGACGCTCGCCGCGTCGGTGAACCCGGGCACCAGCGCATGCACCAGTTCCTCGGCCGTGGTGCGTACCTCCAGGGTGGTGCCGACGGTGGCGTGCACCGTACTGAGCACGGCCAGGCGGTCCGCCGAGGCCTGTCTCTCGGTCACGTCCTCGACGACGCCCACCAGGCCGGGGATGCCGCCGTCCCGGCGGGGCAGCGGAAACAGCGACACCTCGACGGACAGGATGCGCTGCGGGTCCGCCGGCGACGGTCCGCGCAGCAGCCTGCCGCGCAGTGGCTCGCCGGTCGTGAGGGCGTCGTCGATCAGCTTCCTGAGCTCGCCCCCGCCGAACCCGGGGACGAAGTCGTCGACGAGGTGCCCGATGATGTCCCCGGCGGGCAGGCCCCGCATGCCCCGTCCGGAGGGGTTGTAGCGGGTGACCCTCTGCTCGGCGTCGATGACGAACAGACCCTGGGGCGAGTCTGCGAACAGCGCGTTCAGCACCGCGTTGTCGTCTACGGGACAGCCGGTCACCGCAAGCTCCCTTCGCGGGTCTCCTTCCTTACTGTCCCGCATCGTCTCCGCACGGCAACTCGGCCGCAGAGGCGAATCCCTGTTCGGTTCGGCGGCCCCGGAGCCGTCGTCCGGTCGCTCCTGTGCCGGCCGGCCGGAGCCGCGCCGGGCGGGCAACGCGTGGACAGGACGCGCGGCGGCCGGCACAGGAGGCATCCCGGACGACGGGACAGGCGTGAACGGTGACTCGTCGCCCTGCTACTTGGTGACGGCGAAGCGCATCAGGGCGTGTTCGTCGCCCTGCTTGATCTTGCCCGTCTCGTTGATCACCTCCAGCTTCCAACCGCCGCCGACCCGCACCGCCTTGGCCACGGCACAGCCGTTGTCCTGGCTGAGCAGGCTGGGCCAGATGTCGGCGACCTGCTGGGTGCTTCCGCCGCTCGCGTCGTAGACCTTGAAGCTGATGTTGCGGGCCTTCTGGAAGTTGCTGCCCTTCTTGTAGGCGGCGGCGACGAACACGATCGACGTGATGGCGCCGGGGAGCCGGGAGAACTCGACGGTCACCGTCTCGTCGTCGCCGTCCCCGTGCCCGGTCTGGTTGTCGCCGCTGTGGAGCAGCGAGCCGTTGCCCATGGGGTCGAGCGAGTCGAGACCGGCGAGACGCACCGGGTCCGAGCCCTGCATGGCGACGGCGATCAGGTCGAGGTCGGTGCCGGTCTTGCGGCGCAGCTTGCCGAGCACCCCGCCGCTGCTGCCGGCGGTGGGGTCCCAGGAGACACCGATGGACAGGTGGGTGACCCCGTCCAGGTCCGCGGGGCCGTCTTCCTTGGTGAGCGTGATCATGCGTGAGTCATCCTCCGTTGTGGAACTACAGGCCCAGAGTCTGCCGGGTGCCGCGAAGATCCGATATGGCGGGTCTGTCACGGCCGCGGCGGGCGGGAGCGGGAGCGGCGGGCGTCTGCCGCCGGGGCGAGCCGGTTCAGACGTTGACCCCGAAGTCGGCGGCGATCCCGGCCAGGCCCGAGGCGTAGCCCTGTCCGACGGCCCGGAACTTCCACTCGGTGCCGCCCCGGTACAGCTCGCCGAAGACCATGGCCGTCTCGGTCGAGGCGTCCTCGGACAGGTCGTAGCGGGCGATCTCCTTGTTGTCGGCCTGGTTGACGACCCGGATGAAGGCGTTGCGGACCTGGCCGAAGCTCTGGCCGCGGTTCTCCGCGTCGTGGATGGAGACCGGGAAGACGATCCGGTCCACCGTGCCGGGCACGGCGGCGAGGTTCACCTTGACCGCCTCGTCGTCGCCCTCGCCCTCACCGGTGAGGTTGTCGCCGGTGTGCTCGACCGAGCCGTCCGGGCTGGTGAGGTTGTTGTAGAAGACGAAGTGCCCGTCCGAGAGCACCTTGCCCGAGGCGTCGAGGAGCAGCGCCGAGGCGTCGAGGTCGTAGTCGGTGCCGGTCGTGGTGCGCACGTCCCAGCCCAGACCGACCAGCACGGCGGTCAGGCCCGGTGCCTCCTTGCTGAGCGAGACGTTGCCGCCCTTGGCCAGAGAGATTCCCATCGCGTACTCCTTCTCGGCAGGTGTGCTTACGGTGTCGGTCCCGACCCTATCTTCTACATGCGTGTAGAGGACATGGGGTACGGGTGGCGGGCACGGAACCCGGGCCGCGCCCGCTTCGTCTTGTTTCCGTCCGACCGTTTCTCGCGGGGGGACGGGGAGGGAACGGTTCCGGCCGGAAGATGGGACGATGCCCGCTCCGACATGAGCACCATCGAACAAAGCTGACAGAAGTTGAGACACATACCGCCGCCGAGCCTTCCGCCCGTACGAATACCTGAGGAATCCGAGGGATCCGCGTCCACCGCGCGGAGCCGGCCACGGACCGTCCTGTGGACCCTGGCCGCCCTGGTGACCCTCGGATTCCTGGTCGCCCTGGAGATCGCCGCGCGTCATTACGGCACGCCGGGACCGATCACCACACAGGCGCGGGAGGTGATCCACGCCCCCAAGTCGGGCGGCATGCTGTACGCCGCCATGGCGTTGATGATGGTGGTGCTCACCTGGCGGCAACGGATCATCGCGCTGGCCGCAGCGATCGGCATCGACCTCGTCTTCCTGGTGGTCCGGTGGGCGGTCGACGCCGACACGGGCGGCGGCCACCTCTTCGGAAACGGCGCCCTGTGGGTGATCCTCGGCGTCGCGGCCGTCGCCGTCACCCGCCGCACCGGCCGGGAACGAGTCCTCCTGCTCAAAGGCGTCGGCCTGGCCCTGCTTCTGATGGCCGGCCGCAAGACGGGCGACACCTGGCTGCTCATCACCTCGAAGACCCGCCCGATGGTGCTCGACCAGTACGTGGCCGCCGCCGACCAGGCGCTCGGCAACCCGTCGTGGCTGGTGGGCCGGATCGTGGAGGCCAGTGGCCCCGTCGGCTTCAACTCGCTCGACTTCGTCTACGGCAATCTCGCGGTCGCCGCGGTCGTCGCCGCGCTGTACCAACTGCGCCATGTCGCGGTCGAGCGCCGCTTCCCGCGCCACCACCTGGTGCGCACGTTCCTGGTGATCGGCCTCGTCGGACCGGCCTTCTACATGATCTACCCGGTGGTCGGGCCGCTCTTCGCCTACGGCACCGGAACCGAGCACTGGTCGGCGGTCAGCCTGTGGGCCCCGGACATGCCGGCCACCGCCCCCTGGGCCGTGGCCGAGTTGTGGCCGGGCACGCTGCCGCCGATCGGCACCCCGCAGCCCATGCCGTTCGACGAGATCACCCCGCGCAACTGCATGCCCAGCCTGCACACCGCCTGGGCGACCGCGATCTTCATCCACTCCCGCAAGGGCCCCCGCCCCCTGCGCTGGGCGGGCACGTTCTGGCTGATCGCCACGCTCTGCGCGACGCTGGGATTCGGCTATCACTACGGGGCGGACCTCCTCACCGGTGTGATCTTCACCCTCACGATCGAGGCGGCCCTGCGCACGTACGACCGCGGCTGGGACCGCTCGGGGCTCCTCCTGGTCGCCTACGGCACCACGGTCTTCACCGCGCTCCTGCTCTCCTACCGCTGGCTGCCCCTGCAGTTGGCCCACCACCCGTGGGTGGGCGGCCCTCTGCTCCTGCTGGCGACGGCCTCGGTGATCTACGGCTACGTACGGACCACCGGGCGGTGGACGCGGGACACCGTGCCGGCCCACCTCCCCGAACCCCGGCCAGAACCGGCCGCCGCGGACCGGCGAGCCCCCGCCCAGGAGGCCGGCGGAGCCGAGGCCGACGAGACCCACCGGGTCCCCGGCCCGCGCAGCGAGACCGGTCGGGCCGACACCCCTTCCGGTGCCGGCGGCGAGCCGCGGCTCGCCGGACGTCCCGCCGCTGCCGCCGATGCCGGGGCCCCGGGAGAGACCGACGCGGCATCCTGATCGCAGCGCCCACGCCCGCCGGCCCCGCCATGGGCCGGGACCGCCGAGCACCCCTGAAGGGGGTGTCCGGCGGATCATGCCGGGGGCGTGGGGCCCGGCACGCTCATCCGCGACGCACCGAACCCCACTCGGCCCAGCCGGCCGGATACCGTCGGGCGCCTCTGACCCGATCCGCCGGGCACCTCCTAGCGCTCCGGGAAACCGAAGGAGTAGCCCTGCTCCTTGAGCCAGGGGAGTACGCGGCGCAGCGCCTCGACGGTCTGCGCGCGGTCGCCGCCCGCGTCGTGGAAGAGGATGGTCGGCCCGTTGGGCAGCTCCCGCTCGACGGTGGCGACGATGGCGTCCGCGCCCGGCTGCTCGAAGTCCTTGGTGTCCACGTTCCATCCCAGGGGCCGCATGCCCCGGGACGCGGCCAGCGACCGGCTGTAGGGAGTGAAGGCCCCGCCGGGCGCCCGGTAGTACATCGGCCGTACTCCCCCGGACGCCTTGGTGATCATGCGTTCGGCGTCGAGGATCTCCTGGGACTGGTAGGCCTCGGGCTTCCTGTCCATGGTGGTGTCGTGCGACACCGAGTGGTCGCACAGCCGGTGCCCGGCCGCGACCACGTCCTTCACCAGGTCCGGGTGGGCCTGCGCCTGCGTTCCCGTCATACAGAACGTGGCCTTCACCTCGTGCTCGCGCAGCAGGTCGAGTACCTGAGGAGTCCACGCCGGGTCGGGACCGTCGTCGATGGTGATGTTGACGCCGCGCGGCCCCGCGTCGGAGGCGTGCGCGATGGTCGCCGACACCCGCTCGACGGCACCGGCCGGCTTCGCGGAAGCGGACGCCTGCGGCGACGGGCCGCCCACGACGTCGGCCTGCGCGGTCCACACCGAGGCACCCACGGCCAGCGCCGTCACCCCGAGTGCCGCCCCGGCCACCTTGCCGTACCAGCCCCGTCCCCCACCGTGCCGTGCCATGCCCGCCCCGCTTCCGCCTGGTTGCCCGTCCGTCCCGCCCTCTCGGGCCACCTGGCATGACGGAGAACGGGCGCCCGTGGATGCGTCCGTTACCGATCACGGACAAACCCGTGGGAGTTCGCGGACAGGATCCCGGAACGCGCCCATGGCGTGCCGTCGGCTCCGGTGGGCCCCGGGCATGCGGGACCGCCGTGCGGACCTCGCGCGAAGTCCCGTCCCACAGAACCGATGTGGGTGACCTCTGCCGCAGCGGCGGGTGCAGGGAAGGGTGTTGTCCGCCTCGCGGGGAGTGTGTCCGTGGGTGCGAGGCCATGAGATGGCTCACAGATGATCGCGGCCTCCGTAGGCAACTGCCCGGTACACGCTGTTTGTTCACGCGTTGTGGGGGCCCGCGCGGCAGCGGGGCCGGAAACCCCCTGTGGGCCTGATCATGGAGCGCCTACGATCGCCGGGGCGTCGTACGGCGTGCGCACTCCGCCGGTGCGATGCCCCTCACTCTGTTCCGTCACCCGACCGGGGGTCCTTCGTGAAGATTCGCCGCGTTCTCGCCACTGCCGTAGCCGCCGCCGTGACCACCCCGGTCGTTCTCCTCTCGGCGGCGCCGGCCTTCGCCGACGAGCGGCCGTCCGTCCGGACCCGGCAGGCCGCGCCGACGATCGAAGAGCTGGAGCGGGCCGTCGACCTCGCGCAGAAGGAGTACGACGCCGCGGTCCTCGCGGTGAAGGACGCCATCGCGTTCTTCGAGGAGGACATGGAGGAGGACACCTACCCGACCAGGGCCGCGGTCATCGAGACCCAGAAGGCCGCCGAGGCCGCCGCCAAGGCCAAGACCGAGGCCGACCAGGCCGTCGCCGACGCCCGGGCCGCGCTGGACGCCGCCACCACCGACGAGGAGAAGGCCACCGCGCAGACGGTGTTGGACGAGGCCGAAAAGGTCGCACTGGAGGCGGCCGAGGTCAAGGAGGCCGCCGACACCGAGGCCGCCGAGGCACAGACCGCCCACGACGACGCCCGGGTGGCCCAGTCCCGGAAGATCGGCGTGCTGCGGAAGGCGCAGGACGAGGCCGAGGAGAGACTGGACGCCGCGAACAAGGCACTGGCGGACGCCCTGGCCGGCGAGGACGAGGAGCCGGGCGACGAGTGCGTCCCCGAGCCCAGGCTCACCACCGTCGTCAGGGGGCTGCCGGACAAGGTCGTCGGCGGCACCACGGAGACCTTCACGCTCCGCGTCACCAACGGCACCACCAGGACGATGGACGAGGTGTACCCGTACACGGCCGTCCACGCCTTCGGCGACAAGCACTTCAAGGAGCTCGACTCCTACCTGGACCTGGAGTGGTCCACGGCCGCCGACCACAAGTGGCGCGACGTCGGCCTCGGCAAGGGGTTCTCCGTCGGCGCCCTCAAGGCGAGGACCTCGGTCGACGTCAAGCTGCGCCTGAAGGCCGACGCGGACGTCCCGGCCGGTCAGGGCATGGCGCTCGTCACGGCCGACTACATCAACGAGGACGGCTCCTGCGGCGGATCCCCGGACTTCGAGCAGTACGAGTTCCGGATCCTGGCCAAGGGAAGTGACCCGGGCAAGGTCAAGGATGCCGAGGGCAAGCCCGGCAGGACCGACAACACCACCCCGCAGGGCGGCACGTCCCCGACCCCGACCGGCGGCACCGGAACGCTCGCCGCCACGGGTACGAGCGACGTCGTGCCCCAGGCCGCACTGGCGGGCGGCGCAGCACTCGTGCTCGGTATCGGCGCGATGGCCGCCGCCCGTCGCCGCGCCGCGGGCGCCGACGCCTGACCCGCACCGTACGAAGCGACCGGGCCCGTCTCCGTGGGGAGGCGGGCCCGTTTTCGTGGGGAAGGATCCCCCGGTCCTGCGCGCCCGGTCCTGCGCGCCCGGTCCCGCGCGCCGGGCCGCACAGGCCGCAGGGCCCGGCCGCCGTGGCGGCCGGGCCCTGCGAGACGTACGCGGCGTCGGGACGTATCACCATCGATACCAGCGACCGCGGCCTCCGCCGGCCGAGGTGGAGCGCATGACGAAGCCGAGCAGCCAGAGCACCAGAACGGCGATGGCGACCCACCAGAGGACCTTCACGGCGAAACCCGCGCCGAAGAGGATCAGGGCAAGAAGCAGAACGAGTAGCAGGGGAACCATAGTTATCAACCTCCTGGACCACCGATTGCCCCCAGTCGGCGGCACCATTCATCGATGTCACCTTGTTTGTGAAGGAAAGGTGGGGGTACCTGGCCGGCACCCGCCACGACAGCGGTTGAACGCTACGAGGAGGCGTGTTCCATGAGTGCCGGCGAGAAGGCCAAGGCGAAGACCGAGCAGGCTCAGGGCAAGGCCGAAGAGGTTCTGGGAAGCGCCGTCGGAAACGACCGGATGGCCGCCGAGGGCCAGGCCACGAAGAGCAAGGGTGACGCCCGGGAGGCCAAGGAGAAGGCCAAGGACGCCTTCAAGCACTGAGCCGCCACGGCGCAGGAGAGGGGGCCGTCCCGGGGTGATCCCGGGGCGGCCCCCCTCGCGTGTCCCGACTCACCCGCCTGGAGCCCTCGGACTGTGCACGGGGTGCGATCGGTACGACGCTGGGAGCCAAGCCCGTGGGACGGCCCGCCGCGCCGGACGTCCCCGTCCCGGGGACGCCATGACCGGGGTGCTGTGACCGGGGTGCCTCCGTGCCGCCCTCCTCCAGGAGCGTGATGACGGCCCGGAACCGCTGTCTGATCCTGAGCTCGCCGTCCGAGGTCTGGCGCCTGCTGTCCAGCAGGTGCTCGCGGTGGACCCGCACTGGCCGGACGTGGGCGCCCGGCTGAACGTCCGCGTCGGCGCCGGCCGTCCGACCCTGGACGACATCTGCGTCGTCCGCATCACCGAATCCCTGCGCCGCCTGGAACTGGAGGCCAAGGCGGATCCCTTCGGTGCGGCCCGCATCGCCATGAGGCTGACCCCATGGGGCGAGAGCACCCTCTTCACCCTCGATTGGCACCCCCTGCGGGGTCCCGGCACCCGGATGCACGGGCTCTCCGTGGACTACTTCGTCGCGGTCCGCAACGGCATGATGCTGACGAAGCCGGCCCGGATCGCGGTGCGCGAGCGTGCCGCGAGCGTCTGACACACCTTCACGCCCGCCCCGTCCGCGCCCGTGGTCGCGGTCTTACGAGGTGCCCGACACCAGTCCCACCCGGTAGGCGAGGACGACGGCCTGGACCCGGTCGCGCAGGCCGAGCTTCGCCAGAATCCGCGACACATAGGTCTTGACCGTCTCGGGGGTGATGAACAGTTCCGCCGCGATCTCCGCGTTCGACAGCCCTTGGGCGATCTGCCGGAGCACGTCCAGCTCGCGGGGTGTCAACGCGCGCACCAGGTGCTCCCGGTCCGGCCGGGCGGTGTCGGCGGGGCGCAGGTGTTCGGCGAAGTGCCCGATCAGATGGCGGGTGACGGCAGGCGCCAGCAGGGCCTCGCCCCGGGCGACCGTCCGGATCCCGTTCACCAGTTCCGCCGGAGGCGCGTCCTTGAGGAGGAATCCGCTGGCTCCGGCCCGCAGCGCGTCGTAGACGTAGGCGTCGACGTTGAACGTGGTGACGACCAGCACCTTCGGGGGAGCGTCGGCGTCGGGGCCGGCCAGTTCGCGGGTCGCCTGGATGCCGTCGAGCAGAGGCATCCGGATGTCCATCACGATCACGTCGGGGCGCAGTCGCCGTGCGGCCCGCACCGCCTCGTGCCCGTTGTCGGCCTCGCCGACGACCTCCATGTCGGACTGCGCGGAGAAGATGGTGACGTAGCCGGTGCGCACCAGCGCCTGGTCGTCGCAGACGAGTACGCGGATGGGCCGCGGTGCGTCGCTCACGGGTCACTCCTGAACGGGCTCGGACGGAAGGACGGCGCGCACCTCGAACCCGCCGTCGGGCCGGGGCCCGGCCTCCAGGGCGCCACCGAGCATCCGCACGCGTGCGTCCAGCCCGGCCAGCCCTCGCCCACCCGCCGGGCCCGGGTTCGGGTTCGGATTCGGCGCGAGTGGTGCCGGGGCCGGAGTGACGGCCGGTCCGTCGGTGGTCACCGTGATCTCGATGCGCTGTGCGACGTACCGGACCAGGACCCGTGTCGGCTGCCCGGTCGCGTACTTCATCGCGTTGGTGAGCGCTTCCTGCACCACGCGGTACGCGGCCAGTTCCACCGCCACGGGCTGTGGCCGACGCCCGCCCCGCTCGTCGAACTCGACCGGCTGGCCCGACCTGCGGGCCTGTTCCACCAGATCGCCCACCCGTCCCAGGGTGGGCGCCCGGTCCGCCGACGCCGGATCGACCACCGCGGAATCGCTTGTCGCCTCCAACACGCCCAGAAGGTACCGCAGTTCCGTCAGCGCGCGGCGGCCGGTGTCGCTGACGGCCGCCAGTCCCTCTCCGGCCTTGTCCGGCGCGGACGGAAGCAGGAACTGCGCCGCGTCGGCCTGGACCACCATGGCCGTCACGTGGTGGGTGACCACGTCGTGGAGCTCGCGGGCGATGCGTGCCCGCTCGGCGGCCGTGGCCACCTCGGCGGACAGCCGCCGCCGCTCCGTCTCTTCCGTCCGCCGTGTGCGCACCATGCTCCCCACCAGCCAGATCGTGGCCAAGATCAGATAGAACGCGAGATAGTCCGGGATGCCCTGCGGTGAGCCGAGACGGTGCAGGACCACGGCCAGGACGGCATAGCCCGCGCTCACCGCGGCGGCCAGGCCCCGGCGGAAGCGGACCTGGTGGGCCCCGGCCGAGTAGAGGGCCAGATAGAGTCCCAGGCTCGCGAACGTCGTCGCGAAGCCCAGCGCCTGATGCGCGGCGAACGCGCAGGCGACCACGGTCAGACAGGCGGCGGGCCACCGGCGGCGGGCCGCCAGCGGCAGGGTCTGGGCCAGGACCAGCCCGACGCCCGACGGGTTCAGCGGCCGCTCGGGCAGATCACCGATCTGCGCCCCGACATTCGACAGGGTCGGTATGAGGGTCAGCAGGGAGAGCAGCAGGGCGAAGGCACTGTCCCTGAGGAGGGCGTCCTGCTCCCGCCACCAGCCGCGCGCCGTGCGGAAGCTGTCCGAGCGCCAGGGTGCCTGACGGGGTATCACATCTGTCCCTCCAGTTCGTGCCGGTCTCCGTGCCGGTCTCCGTGCCGGTCTCAGCGCCGGGCGCGTCGTCGGGGCAGCAGACCGCCGCCGCGGCGGGCGAGAACGAGCATCGGTACGGTGAGCAGCACACTGATGAGGACGGGCACGATCGACGTCTCCAGGCCGAAGTCCCCGCCGGTGAGCAGGGCGGACCCGTGGGTGTCGACGGTGAAGAGGCCCTCGGGGGTGTGCCCCGAGACCGGGATGCCGAGCAACTGCTCCGCGGTGTTCCAGGCGAAGTGCAGACCTACGACGAACCAGATGCTACGCCGCCACAGGAACGCGGCGCCGAGCATCACGCCCGCCTCCAGGGCGATGGCGATCGCGCTCCAGACGGAGGCTCCCGGTGTGCCCAGGTGCGCGACGCCGAAGAACAGCCCGGTGACCACGAGGGCGACCCGGCTGCCCCACAACTGCTCCAGCGCCTGCAGGGCGAGGCCGCGGAACAGAAGCTCCTCCGTCACCGCGGCACCCAGTTGCACCATGACCGCGGACCAGACGACCGCCACGAAACCGTTGCCCGCCCAGGAGAACGAATAGCCCCCGAACGCGCTGATCAGCGAAGCGGAGACGAGGATGAAGCCCAGGCCCGTCGCGCCGCCGAGCAGCGCCTGCCGGCCGGCCCCGGCACGGGCGGTCTCGGGCGTCGAGCGCCCGGCGAGGCGGCGCATGACCAGCCCGTACACGGCCACTGCGGCGGCCGCGCCCAGCACCGGCACCGGACCGGGGCCCGTCGCGGTCAGGCCGGAGATCAGGCCGACGCCGGCCATGCCGGTCAGCATCCAGCCGAGCGGAGAGCGGAGAATCCGGCCGAGTCGGCCGTCTCGCCCCTTGTCCGGGCCGGGGGCCCGGTCCTGCTGCGCGGCGTCGATCGTGCCCATCACGGCCTCCCTTGACGTGGTGGCCGCCCCCACGGCGACCTGCCCACAACGCTAGGAATCCGCCGCCCCCCGCGAGTCACCCCCACAGGGACAACTCCTGTAGCTCTCACGGGGGATGCGCCGCACCCACCCGCCTACCGGGCGGCTGCGGCAACCCCGTCGGGCTGCTCTCGCCACGTCGCGTCACTACGGTGGCAGCGCTCTTGCACCTGCCTACTCTTCAGAGCAGTTGACAGCCTGTCATAGCACCTGCAAGTATTTCTTTGCAGATGGAGGAGGGTCATGGAGCTTTCCGAAGTGACGGGTGACCGGCTGGTGCAGATCCTGGCCACGCTCGCCAACCCGCACCGGATGCGCATCCTCGCTGCCCTGGCGGGCGGCCAGGAGTACGTGAGCCGACTGGCGCGCGAACTGGGAATCAGTCGCGCTCTGCTCCAGGTCCACTTGCGCAAGCTGGAAGCAGCAGGGCTGGTCACCTCGAGGCTCGTGCTGTCCGAGGACGGCAAGGCCATGAAGTACTACGACATCGAGCCGTTCTCGCTGCACCTCACGCCCGAGGCCCTCGCAGCGGCCGCGCTCTCACTCACCGCCGACCGAAGTCAAGGAGACCCACCATGAGCCCTGTGCAGCTGGCCGCCGACAGTGACGGCATGATCTGGTCCTTCGGGTCCATGGGATTTATCCTCGTGTGCGCCCTGCTGGTGATCTGGCCCACGATCGCGGTATGGCGGGCCAAGTCCATGATGTCCAGGGAGAGCGACTTCAGGAGCATCGCCGAGAAGGCGGTGACGGCCCAGCAGGACATGGAGCGTGAGCTGGTCGAGGTGCGCCTCCAGCTCAACGACATGAGCGACCGCGTGAAGTCCGTCGAGCGGGTGCTCAAGGACGTCGAATGAACCGGCGCCGCCCGGCGGCCCGCCCTGAGAACCCGCCCGGGGCCCGTACCTCCGTCCCACCACAGCGCGCATCGCCCGATCTGAGACCCACTGGGTGTCACCTTGGCATCGTCCTGTCACCGCAGGAGGCTGACAGCCCGACCGGCTGACGGTCACGCGCCCGGCAGGCAGGATTCTGGGCACGGCACGGCCGCCCGCGAGCGGCTGGTGGGACGGGAACTGGGCTCGGAGCAGGAGCTGGAAGGAAGTGTCCGCAAGGCACGGCTCCTGGACCGCCGGGCGCCCGCAGGGACCGTGCGCGTCGCGACCGACGGACGGGGTGTCGACATCGCGCGGGAGGTGGTGACCGCCACCGGTTGGGCCGACCGCCCGCACATCGCCCGCAGACCGTGATCCCGGCCGCCGGCTGCCGTGCCGTGGTGTGCCGCACACCGACCGGGTGAGAGCGGCCTCCCCGCCGGCCCCTCGCTCGCCAAGTCGCTTTAATCGAATGCGCAGTTGTCACTGGCGTGTCATACGCTGCGTATCTGGCAGCGCTCGGACACCCGTCGTCGGGTGAGGGGGGACGCGCGGCCTCTTTCCTTTACGTCCGGTGACCACCGGGCTTCTTCTGTGGGGGTTCACATCACTGTGCGCAGGCGCAGCATCGCGACCGCGACGGCACTCGCGGTCGTCCTCAGTTCCGCGGCCCTGGTAGGGGTCGTGGCGGGTCCGGCATCGGCCGACTCCGCAAAGATCCTTCCGGTGTCGTCGGTCGGCGACATCGTCGTGGACGGTGTCCACCAGCGGGTCTACCTCTCCGACCCGACCAGCGGCAAGATCGTCGTCACCGACTACAACGGCACCGTGAAGGCGACGCTGACCGGCCTTTCCGGCGTGAGCGGCCTGGCGCTGTCCGCCGACTCCGGGCAGGTGTACGCGGCCGTGAAGGGCCGCAACGGGATCGTCTCGGTGGAGACGAGCACGTACACCGAGACGGCTCGTTACCCGTTGGGCGTGGCCCCCGGCGATCTGGAGGTGGTGGACGGCCGGATCTGGTTCGGCTACGGCGCGGACCTCGGTTCGCTGGACACCTCCGGCCCCGAACCCGTCGTCCAGCTCGCCCAGCGGGGCGACGTCGACTTCTACGCCGGCTCCGGGCCGTCCCTGGCGTCCGACCCGGCCGTCCCGGGTGTCCTGGTGGCCGGCAACGGTGGCCGGCTCGCCGTCTACGACGTCTCGGCGGACGGGGCCGCACTGCGGGCCAAGGGCGCCATGGACACGGGCGCGGAGCAGCTGGACCTGACGCCCGACGGCAAGCAGGTCCTCACCTCGTGGGGCCGGAGCCAGGGCTACGGCTACAGCATCGGCGCCTACTCGACCGCCGACCTCACCGAGCAGTCGGGCTACCCCATCGAGGCCTACCCGAACGCCGTGCGGGTCGCGCCGGACGGCAGCATCGCGGGCGGCAGCAACTCCTCGTACGACCCCGACGTCCACATCCACCGCCCCGGTGACCCGGTGCCGGTGCGGCAGTACGACTTCCCCAACACCGGCAACAGCAGCGGCGCGGACCTCCTCGTGCCCGGAGCGCTCGCCTGGGCGCCGGACTCGAGCCGGGTCTTCGCGGTCTCCGTGAACACCTACGGCACGTACACCCTGCGCGCCCTGACCGACCCCACCAGGGAACTGCCCGCCCTCAAGGTGTCGGCCCCGGCCAAGTCGGAACGGGCCAAGAAGCTCACCGTCACCGGCAAGCTCACCTCCAAGACGCCGCTCCCGGCCGGGACCAGCCTGAAGGTGACCCGTACGGACGTCGAGTCGCCGAAGGGCAAGGCGCTGGCCGCCGTCAGGACGAAGACGGACGGCAGCTTCTCCTTCACGGACACACCGCCCGCCGGCGGCAAGGTCACCTACAAGGTCTCCTACGCGGGCGACGCCACCCACGTCCCGGCCTCCGGCTCGGACACGGTGAACGTCTCGCGCAAGGCGACCGCGCTGAGCCTGAACAACAACGGCAAGGTGTACGCGTACGGCAAGAAGGTCACCTTCACCGCACACCTCGGCACGACGTACAAGAACCGCACCGTCTCGATCTACGCGGACCCCTTCGGCGCCGACAAGCCGAGGAAGCTGCTGCGGACGGCCAAGGTCAACTCCAAGGGCAACCTGTCGGCGGCCGTCACCATGACCCGCGACACCACCGTCTCCGCGGTCTTCGCCGGTGACGCCCGCTACGCCTCGAAGACCGTGAAGTCCACCGGATACGCCAAGGTGAGGGTCTCCACCGGCGTCTCCAAGCACTACAAGACGGGCAAGATCGGCTCCACGAAGTACTACTACTTCCGCAAGAACACCGACCCGGTGTTCACCACCACCATGAACTACTACAAGGGCCGCCAGCAGCGACTCCAGCTCCAGGTCCACTACCAGGGCAAGTGGTACGACACCGCTTCCGAGTACTTCGCCCTGGGCACCAACGGCAAGTCGGTCGTGCGCCTGGAGGCACCGGGCGAGTCCGGCATCCGTGCCCGCATGCGCTCGTCGTACATCAACGGTTCCTCCGGCGACTCCGTCAACTCCACGACGCACGGCGCCTGGAAGTACATCACCTTCACCAAGTAACCGTCGTAGCCGTCCCCGCCCGTCGGCGCGGCCCCGAACCCCACGGGGCCGCGCCGACAGCGGGCACGTCGCGGAGCGACAACGCGCGCGGGATCTGAATCGGGATCTGAGTACGGACCTGAGTACCCTCACCCATGCTCCGCGGCATGATGCGCGCCACACTCCACGGTATGTCCCACCTACCGCCACCGGCCGAGGAGTTGCGGATCCTCGACGCGGAGTTGTGGCAACTCGACGCCCGCCGCGCCCACTTGCTGGCCCGCCGTGCCCAGCTCATCGGTCTCCTCCAGTCGGCCGTTCCGCCCGTTCCGCCCGTTCCGCCCGTCCCGCCCGCTCCGCCGGTGCCGCGGCGGGCCGAGACCACCGCGCCCCGTGTGCAGAACGTGCTCCTCGTCCTCGGTGGCATCCTGCTGACCGTCGCCGCGATCGCTTTCACCCTGGTCAGCTGGGGGCACCTGGGGATCGCCGGGCGGTCCGTGGTGCTCGCCACGGTGACCGCGGCGGTGCTCGGTGCTCCCGTGCCCCTGCTGAAGCGTGGGCTGCGCTCGACGGCGGAGGCGCTGGCGGGCCTCGGTCTGGCGCTGACGGTGCTCGACGCGTACGCGCTGCGCGAGGTCGCGCTGACGACCGCCGACGGCACGGGATACGCGGCCGTCGCGGCGGCGGTCCTGGCGGGGGCGTGGTGGGGATACGGCAAGGGGCTCGGTTCCCTGCGCATCCCCTTCCCCGCCGCGCTGGCCGCGGCCCAGTTCCCCCTGGTGCTGTGGGCGGTGGCGGCCGACGCGGGCCCGTACGCGATCACGGCCGCGCTGTTGCTGACGGCCGCGTTCGACACGGTCGTCGCGCTCCGGACCTCCGCGAGGCCCGCGCGCGTCGCCGCCGCCGTCGGCACGTTCGGGACGGGCGGCTGGGGCGTGCTGCTGGCCTGCGCGCTCTCCTGGCAGGCCGACGGCCCGAGCGCCGCGGCCCGTGCGACGGCGCTCCTCGCCCTTGCGGCGGCGATCGCCCTGGGCGCCGCATGGCGCGTCCCGCGGCCGGGCCTTGCCACCGGCGCCGCGGTGACCGGCGGGCTGCTCCTGGTCGCGGCGCTCGGCGGAATCCCGCGCGCGTCGCTGCCCGGGGTGTGGACGGTGCCCGTCCATCTGGCCTGCGGGATCGGGCTGTTGGCGGCCGTCCGCGATCCGCTCCCCGAACCCGTGCGGCGCGGTGTCGCCCGGGCGTCGGCCTCCGTCCAGACCCTGGCGGTGGTGTGGGCAGTGCCCCTCGTCGTCGTGGCGCTGCTGGGGCCGGTCGGATGGACGGGACGGGTCTGGTCCGGGGCGCCTTCGGACCTGCGCGCCGCGGTGACGGTCTGGACGCCCTGGCCGGCGGACGCGGAGGCCGCGCCGCTGGTGCTCGCGGTCGTCGCGGCGGTCCTGGCCGTGACAGCCCGCGCCACTACGGCGAGCGCCGCCACAGCTAGTGCCGCCACAGCTAGTGCCGCCACAGCTAGTGCCGCCACGGCCCACGCCGCCGCCACGGCCTGGCGCGACCGGGCCGCGGCCGGTGCCGTGGTCCTGGTCTGGTCGAGTGCGCTCGTCCTCCCCGCCGCCTGGCGACTCCCTTACCCGGCGGGCCTGATCTCGCAGGGGCTCGCGGTCGTGGCGGCGCTGGCCGTGGCGGCGTACGCGCGTTGGACGCCGACGTACCGCACCGCCGTCGTCCTCTCCCTGCTCACCGCGGCCGGACTCGTGCTCCTCTCGCTCGCCTCCCAGGGCGCGACCCTGACCGTGCTCGCCGCGCTGACGGGGATCTTCGCGGTGGCCGCCGCGCACCGGCGTCTGACCGCCGTCTGCGCGAGCGCGTCCCTGGCCGGTGCGGCGGGTCTGGCGTGCGCGGTGGGTGCCGCCGCCGACCGGTCGCCCGCGCACACGGCTCTGCTGGTCCTGATCGTTCCGGCCGCCGCGGCCCTGCTCGCGGCGCGGGTCCCGCGGACCTCGGTTCCCATCGAGGTCACGGGCGCCGTCGCGGGGCTCCTGTCCATCGGGCTGGCCGTCACCGACGCACCCGTGCTGGCCGTTGTACTGGCCCTGTGCGGGGTGATCGCCGCGGGCACGGCCGTGCGCGCGGACCGCCGATGGGCCGGGTACGTGGCCGCCGCGCTGTTCGTGTCGGCCACCTGGGTGCGGCTCGCCTCGTGGGACGTGGGCACCCCGGAGGCGTACACCCTGCCGGTGACCGTCCCGGCACTGGTCGTGGGCTTCCTCCGGCGCCACCGGGACCCCGAGGCCTCGTCGTGGACGGCATACGGTCCCGGGCTCTCGGTGACGCTCGCGCCGAGCCTGCTCGCGGCGTGGGCCGACGCGGACTGGCCGCGCCCCCTGCTGCTCGGCGCGGCGGCCCTCGTCCTCACCCTGCTGGGTGCCCGCCACCGGCTCCAGGCGCCGCTTGTCCTCGGCGGAAGCGTGCTCGTGCTGGTCGCGCTGCACGAACTCGCCCCCTACCTGGCGCCGTTGGTGGGTGCGCTCCCCCGCTGGCTGCCTCCCGCACTCGCCGGGCTGCTGCTGCTCGTGCTGGGCGCGACATACGAACAGCGGCTCCGGGACGCCCGGCGGCTACGGGAGATGCTGGGACGCATGCGCTGAGGACCGACGACGGCATCCCCGCCCGGCCCGTGGGCATCGGTTCGAGCCGGGTGGGATCAGTGCCCGGCTGACGGCCCACCCGGCGGTGCGCGAGGCCGTGGTGGCGGTCCGGGACGAGCGGCTGGTCGCCTGTCCGGTGACGGAGGGGGAGGCGCTGTCGGCCAACGACCCGCGATCGTCGCGGGCGAGGTGTGCCGTCGCCCTCCGGCTCTCCCCGGGAACGGTCCGGCACCCGGACGGGGCCTGTGCCGCCGGCCCGGCCGGTCTCCGTCGGCAACGGGACTACGCACGGACGCGACTCCGTGTGCCCCTCTCGACTGCGCCGTGCGCTTCCGGCGGCCGATGCCTTTTCCCGGCCGCCGGCCGGACGGGTGGATCAGCGCAGTCCGGCGAAGAGATCGTTCTCGGGCACGGCGTCGCCGGTGGCGCCCCGGACCCGTACGAAGGTCTCCGTGCCCATCAACTCACCGAACCGCTCCTTGCCCATCTTGAGGAAGAAGATGTTCTCGCCCTGACTGGAGTGCGCGGCCAGCGCATCGAACTTCTGACCGCTGAACGCGGTGGTGTCCACCCATGTGGTGATCTCGTCGTCAGGGAGGCCGATCTCGGCCATCGCGGCAGCCTCGGCGGGATCCGGCTCCGGCATGTCCGGATGGAACTCGCGCACGATCTCGCCGAACCGCCGCATCGTCGAGCGGGGCATCGTGGTCCAGTACACCTTCGGCGTCAGCGTGGTCATCTCCAGCGCCGCCATCGTGATGCGGTGGGCCTGGATGTGATCGGGGTGACCGTAGAAGCCGTTCTCGTCGTAGGTGACGACCACATCGGGCCGGTAGTGCCGCATGAGTTCCGCAAGCCGGGCGGCGCCCTCCTCGACGGGGGTCCGCCAGAAGGACCCGGGGGCGTCGTTGCTCGGCCAGCCCATCATCCCGGAGTCGGCGTAGTCCAGCGTCTCCAACTCGCTGATCCGCAGGACGTCACAGCTCGCCTTGAGTTCCTGACGGCGCATCAGGGCGATGGCCACCGGATCATGCCCGGGATCGCCCGGCTTGACACCCCCCGGCCCGTCACCGCAACCGCCGTCGGTACACGTCACGAGAACCGTGCGGACACCCTCCGCCGCGTACCGGGCGAGGACCCCTCCGGTTCCGGTGGCCTCGTCGTCGGGGTGGGCGTGTACTGCCATGAGTGTCAGGGGCCGGTCAGTCACGAAGCAGTCCTTCTGCAGAGAACATCTTGGTCCTGGCTGCGCGGCGGGCGTGCCGCGATTCCGGGGCCGGCGCCCGGTGGGGCGGACGAGCGTGTGTTCCCCCGCGTCCCCGCCCACTGCGGCTCCGGCACCTCGGTCGGTGCAACAACGCGTCCCGGCCCGGCTGTTCCCGCCATGGCCGCTGGATCCGCCTCGGTCAGGCGCCGGAATCCGGTGGGCGCCCGCTTCCGCCCCGCAGTTGGAAGCGGGCGCCCGTGAGCCGTGGTGCCCGGCGTGCGGTCACCGGGCCGGGCGGGCGCCGCTCGCTCCGGCCCGGCCTCGTGGTCGTGGAGTCAGCGCGGGGCTCGCTGGTCGTAGTCGCGCTGCCGTGTCTGGATCTCTGAGGCGTTCGCGACGGTCCAGTCATAGAGGTGGGCGAACGGCTCGCGCAGCGATGCGCCGAGGTCGGTCAGCGAGTATTCGACGCCGACCGGTGAGGTCGGCAGCACGCGGCGCTCGACCATCCCGTTGCGTTCGAGCCGGCGCACTGTCCGTGGACGCCGAGACGGCCGAGCGGTACGGCTGGGTCAACCGAGCCGTCCCCGCCGACCGTCTCGACGAGTTCGTCGACCGCCTCGTCGGCAACATCGCCGCGTTGCCCGGCGGCGTCGTGGCGGCAGCCAAGCGTGCCATCGTCCTCCGCGATCATTCTCATGGCCTGGCAGAGGAGAACGAGGCCTGGGCCGGGCTCGTGTTCCGCCCCGCCACAGCACAGCTCATGAGCGCCGCGCCGGCCAACGGCGCCCAGACCCGGGACGGCGAACAGGACCTGGAGGGTGTGTTCCGCAATCTCGCCCGGTAGCTGCATGCCGCCTGAAGCCCTCATCCTGCGTCGCCCGGTGTTCCCCGTTGGGGCGTCGCCGGTTGCCAGGGCGGCCGCACTTCGCTGCTGCGCAACTCCCCTGCTGCCAGCCCGTTGTCGGTACCCCTTGCGGTCAGCCGCGCAACTGCTCGGTCAGACCCAGCTGGCTCATGATGCCGCCGGTGTCCAGATAGGCGCGGCCCTCACGGATCTTGCCGTCCTTGACCTCGTAGATGTCACATGCGTGCACCGTGACATGACGCCCCGTGGCGGGCACGGTGCCCGCATGCAGAACCAGGTCCCCGGTCTGGGTCCCGGTGCCCGTGTACTCGACGACCACCGTGTCCCCCTGGGACGTGAGGTGGTCGAGGGTGAATTTACCGTCGGGCATCGCGTCGAACATGGCCTTCGCGAGCCGGGTGAAGCCCTCCGGCCCCTGCAGCGTCCTGCCGCTTCCTTCCTCGATGAGGGTGCAGTCCGGAGCGACGGACCCGGCGATGGAGTCGTAGTCCCGATCGTTCCAAGCCCGGAAGAGGTCACGGACGAAAGTCTCATTGTCAGCCATGGGAACCTCCATGAGGGAAACATCCCTTTCTTCCCATGCTGGCCCGCCGCGTCCGACTGTGCATCCCCTGAGGCGGTTTCCGGGAGCACCGTTCGTGCCCGAGTGCCGCCGACCTGCTGCACCCCGAGGAGGAGCAGGCGGAGCCCGAGGACCGGCCCATCGACACCGAGTACCCGGAGGTCGACGACACCCCGGTGGGCTACCAGGAGTAGATCGGCCCCGAGGCCGTCGAGACGGAGGAGTCCGTCCTCGCCGCCGGCGTCGTGGAGCTCCCCGGCACGGCGGGCCAGGAGATCGTGGGCACGAGCGCGGACGGGACCACCCAGACCGCCGTGACCATGCCCGCGGGTGCCGCCGCGACCGCCGGCCTCAGCGAGACCGGCGTCATCGTCTACCCCAACACGCAGACGGACGCGGACACCCTCGCCATCCGGACGAGCCAGAACGCCGTCGAGACGTTCCACCTGCTGCGGAGCGCGTCCGCGGCGAAGAGCTACGCGTACTCCCTCCAGCTGCGTCCCGGCCAGACGGCCACGCAGGGAGCGGGCAACGTCATCATCGTCTCGGACGAACTGGGCAACCTCACGTTCATCACCGCCCCGATCGCCAGGGACGCCAAGGGCGTCGAGATCCCCGTGAAGCTCACGCTCTCGGGCACCGAGGTCACCGCCTCGCCGGCCGCCGGCCGCCGGCCAGGAGCTCGCCTACCCGGTCCTGATGGACCCGGGCTTCGGCTACGGCAGCGCCACGCCCTCCGAGAGGTCGTACTGCTTCTGGAACCCGATCGACTGCACCGTGGCCTGCGACGCGGCGAACAAGGCGTTCAAGCTGGCGCAGGACTGGTACCCCGACCGCACCCTCTTCCAGGGCACGGGTGACTCCTTCCGGCACTGCTACTGGAACGCGCGGATGGAGATCCGCCTGTCCACCACGGACGCCTACGAGTTCGCGACCCGGCACGAGTCGACGTCCTCGGGCGTTGACAAGCAGATGGACCTGAAGAACAACGCGATCGGCCGGGAGATCGGCCGCAAGCGGACCGGCCAGAACAGCGCCTCGACGGGGGCGCGGGACGATTGCCGCAGCGCCCAGCGGAACGGCAAGCTGTGGATCATCAAGAGCGGCAGGCTTGTGAGGAGCAATCAGTGACCCTTTTCGTCGGGTGGGCCGGTGCCCTGATCCTCGTTCTGGAGGCCTGCTACCTGCTCCTCATGGAGTTGGCCCTTGCGGTGTTCGTGGTGGACACCTCTGAGATCGACCACACGGACGCGGGGGGATACGGCGGCCTCGGCGGCGTCCTCTTCCTCGCCGCCGAAGGGCTGACGGTCCTGCTGCTGCTCTGGGGAGCGGCCGCGCTCGGGCTCGCCTCCTTCGCGGACAAGGGCCCCTCGTGGGCGCGTGCCGCTGGATTCGGCCTCGTGGCCGTCACGCAGGTGCTCGGCGTCTGGGCGGCGACGTCCAACGCGCTGGCGCAGGACGCCGGACCGGACGTGCTGGTCAACGCGGTGATGGTGCTGTTCGCCCTCACCGCCGGCGTCGCCTGTGTCCTGGGGCTCCGCGGCGCGGTGCGGAAGGCGCCTCTCGCGGCCTGAGTGGTCCCCTTCCGTCACGGAAGGCCGGGGCCCCGGTTCGGAAGAACCGGGGCCCCGGCCTTTTTTCGTGTTCAGTGCCGACCGTACTTGCCCCGGTCCACAGGATTCGGACCTGTCAGGTTCCCCTTTCATCGCCCGCATGTTCACCGAGTCGATCGCGCAGCGGGACCAGTCCAGCTCGCCTCGGGCCCCGAGCTCGTCGAGGACCAGGCGGTGGAGCTTGGCTCACACGCGGGCCTTCGTCCACTCCGAGAAGCGCCGGTGGGCCGTTGCTCCTGATGGTCCGAACGACGCGGATGGCAACTGCTGCCACGTGCAGCCCGACGTGGCCACGAACACGATCGCGGCCAGCACCTCCCGGTCGCCATGCCGGCGTCGGCCACTGTCGGCGGCGGTTGAACCGTGACCCAGTCTGGGCGGTTGAGTTCTGACCCTCGCGTCGTCGGTGGTCTCTTGTTCAGTCGTTGTCGGTGGCGGTGGGGACGCGGCCGAGGAGTTCGCGTCCTTTCATGCGGTAGGACTCGCCTTTGAGGGAGTGGACCTCGGCGTGGTGGACGAGTCGGTCGATCATGGCGGCGGCGACGGTCTCGTCGCCGAAGGTCTCTCCCCAGCGTCCGAAGGGTTTGTTCGAGGTGACGATCACGCTGGCCCTTTCGTATCTGTTCGAGATGAGCTGGAAGAACAGGTTTGCGGCCTCGGCCTCGAACGGGATGTAGCCGACCTCGTCGATCACGATCAGCGGGTAGCGGCCGAGCTTGACCAGCTCGTCCTGGAGACGCCCGGCTTGGTGGGCGGCGGCAAGGCGGTCGACCCACTGGGCGGCGGTGGCGAACGCGACTCGGTGTCCTGCCTGGCAGGCCCGGACTGCGAGGCCGGTGGCCAGGTGTGTTTTGCCGGTGCCTGGAGGGCCGAGGAAGACGGCGTTCTCCTTGGCCGCTATGAAGTCCAATGTTCCCAGGTGTGCGAGTTGTTGGCGCGTCAGACCACGCAGATGAGTGAGATCGAGTTCCTCGATGGTCTTGATGGCGGGGAAGCGGGCGGCGCGGATACGGCCCTCGCCGCCGTGGGAGTCGCGGGCGGAGACCTCGCGCTGCAGGCAGGCGACCAGGTACTCGGTGTGGGTCCAGGACTCGGCCCGGGCGCGTTCGGCCAGGCGCTCGGCGGCGTCCAGCAGGGCCGGGGCCTTCATGGCTCGGGCGAGGAAGGCCAGGTCGGCGGCGGTCTGCCGGCCGGTGCGGGC
>NZ_JBITRU010000048.1:0-42507 GCF_044540255.1 Streptomyces sp. NPDC086080 | reverse complement strand
CGACGACACGACAAGCCGTCACTCCCACGAGATCGCCGAACCTATGCCCCACCAGCGAAAACGCAGCCCTCACGTCCGGAAAGACAACAGCTTCTGAGCTCGCCCTCCAGTGCGGACTCCAGCACCCGCTTCGTCAGCTGCTGCAGCAGGCCGCCCTCCCCGGTGAGCTTCACCCCACCGGCCTGAGCCCGGGCCACCAACTCGGCAACCAGCCCGTCATCCACGGCACCCGTCCCACTCACCACGGCCTCCCCGGCCTCGATGTCACTCGCCACGTCAGTCATCAACTGTCGCTTCCAGCTCGGGAGTTACACCGCTCACCGTACAGACCCCCGCCGGTCCCCGTTCAGATCGAATACGGGCATGGTCATGTTCGTACGGAGACGCAAAGCCTGCCATGCCTGAGCCGCTTGATGCGCGAGGCGACGTCGCTGGCGACCGACGCTCACCATCTTCCCTACGGCCCTGGCCGCCGCTGTGACCGTCGTCGCACTGGCCGTGGCGATGCTCAGCTGATGGGGGTCGAAGGAAAGCGCGGACGCTTCCGCGGCTTCATCATTGCTCAGGTGCCACGACCGCTGAATCTGGTCGTGCTCGGCCAGTTGCGCCGCCTTCCACTCTCGCAGCATCTCCGGGGGGAACCGGGCAGCGTTGTCATCGACCTCGTACGAATGCTCGATGCACAGCAGGAGCAGGTTCTCCCCGCTGCGGTTCGCCTCGTCCGACATGCCGGGGTTCCAACGGGGGCCGCCCTCTCTGCGTGCGTGGATGTGCGCCACGCGACTGTTGAGGGTGCGATCGCCGGTCTCGTTGTCCAGCCGGAACAAGGGGCGCTGGCAGTCCGGCTTGCCACAGCGGAATGCGGTTCCGTACAGCTGTTTCACTGTTGCTTCCGTCGGCGCGGAGTGCTCCACCGGGCAGCGATTCGGGTTCCCACCTGTCACCCGGACATTGTGCCCCAAGTGCCCACGACCAGTGGCAACTTCCGCACACCAGGGCCCCTCAGCTCGCAATGAAAGTGCGGCCTGGGTGGGGCAGGCGGGCGTCTGCCCCACCCAGGTCCGTGGTCACCGGTGCTTCGACTGGCTGAGCGAGGCTGTTGCGGCTCGGTCGAAGGGCAGGTCCTTCAAGGGGAGCAGGTGTTTCGTCAACTCTGGCACCGCCTTCGCCAGGCAGTCCATGGCGATTCCCAGGGCCTGTCGGTGCTCGCGGGCGAAGAGGTGATCGAACGCGGGCGCCTTCCAAGCGTCGCCGCCGAGTAGGGCGTCGAACACCGCCAGGTCGATGGTCTGCGGCAGCTGGCGGGCGATGGGGCTGCGGCGTCGCAGCCGTTCGGCGAGGTCCATGAAGTTGACCAGCCATGCTGGTGTTTGCGACATCGCGTCGCGGACGGAGGGGACGGGGCGCTCAATCGCGGGTGCGCCTGCTGACCGGTACGCCTGATGAATGGTTACGAGCTCCTCACGGAGCAAGGCGTCAGCCATCTCGGCCACTCGCAGGATCTGGCGGTCGTGAGGATCTCCGGTGTTCAACCCCTGCTCGATCTCTCGCCGCGCTCCCTCGAAGCCCACGGTGTCGGTCCGACCGCCGGCGCGCAGGGCTGCGGATACCAGCGCTTGAAGAACGTGCCCTGCCAACAGTTTGGCCAAGGGGTTGGGAAGAACTGTCCCGGTGCGTGTCACCTCGTCCAGGGTCAGCAGTGCTCCGAGGACTCTGTGAGGATCGGCCAGGAGCGCGTCGTGCCTGAGGAAGGAAACGAGTCCTGACGGCAGGTCTCCGATCTTCTTGAGCTGCTGGTCCGCGGTAGCGCTCTCCTCCTTGAAGGCGGTCTCCCCGATGGTGGCGAAGTGCTGCGGCAGGTGTTCCAGGACCTGCTCACGACGCTCCAGCTCGGAGTTGGCAAACAGGTCGACTCCGATGTGGCGCGCTACCCCGCGGCCGGCCTCAGTGACGGTTTGACGAACGAGTGCCGAGCGGTCCGCACCAACGAGGGCCTGCAGTCCTCGCAACCACAGAAGGCGGTCCTGCTCCCCGCTCTGTCCGCGGGTGGACTTGCACTCGCTGATGCCGATGTGGGGACGGAGTCTTGAGTCGAAGTCGATCGACAGCACGTCGACGTCCGTTACCGTCCGAGGCCGCCCTCCGACGCTCTGGGTGACGGGGTGGCGTACGCGGACGAGTGCGCCATCCGCGAACTCCGCCCGGGCGAATCGGCGCTCCAGTTCGTCGCCCTTCTCTTTTCCAGCCCTACCGGTCATAGCGCCGCCGCCCCATTTCCTGTCGAATTGCAGCGAGAATATCTTGCGAAGCGCTGGGGCTGGGGGCTGCTTCCTTGGGTGACTGAACCAGGCGCCGTGCTCGTTCCACTTCGGGGTGGCGGTAGCCGCGCTGTCCTTGGAGGGCACCCGACGTGGTGTTTCCGTCTGCACTGTCCTCCAAGTAGGTGATGGCTTCCTCGGCGACGTCCGCCTGCAGGAGAACGAACTTCTTGAACCTGTATGCCGGCTCGACACGGACGATTCCGGCGGTTTCGAGCATGGAGTAGTCGGTGCCAATATTGGAGGCGTCTCCTGCCTCTCCGTTGCGTACCAGCTTTCGCAGGAAGGCCGTCGGAGCGAAGAGCCGGTTGCTGGCGAATCGTCGAGCGAACACCATGGAGCCTATGAGCTGACGCACGTGCCCGGACGGGTCGGCTCCCGTCGGGGCGTCGAACACGGATCGCCCCATGTGCGGGGAAAAAAGGAAAGCTCGCTCCTGGCCTCCGAGTGTGGTGACGATAGCGCGCAGTAGAAGTCCTTGGGAGACGGCATAGTCCACCCACTTCCGTTCCCCGGACTGGATCTCGTCCTCGGGCATTCCCGCTGTTGCAGCCACCTCCTCCAGAACGCCGCTCAGTGCCGCCCGCACGACACCGTTCTCGGCCTGCAAGGCGGCATGAGAATGATCTTTGTCAACTGCCCAGACATTGGGGTTGAAAAGCACTTCGTCCCCGTCGGCGCTCCGCTGGTGGGTGCAGAGATGCAGGGATTCAAGGTTCTCAATTGCCCGGACGGCGAGGTCTTCGGGTCCGAGTGCCGCGCACTCTTCCTTTGCCGTCGAGATAGTGATCGGCATGATGGTGGTCATACGAAGAATCGTGAGAGCCATCATCTCTAGCGGTTCAGGCATGACGTTGCTGAGAACGCTGTCGGCGCGTTGGTAGAGGTCGTCGACAGGCGGGATTTCCTCAGACACCACCTTGATAACGCCCTCTTGGTCGCGTTCGAGGTCGACCAGGCCCAGGACCTCCAGCGTGGGAAGGAACTCCCTGCGGATGTCTCGCTTGCTGATGCCAGCGTTGACCCCAAGAGCCTCGACACGCTCGGGGGAGCTGACACCGCTGCCTCGGAGGCGGAGTGCGAGTTCAAAGATCCGGCCCGCGAACCTGAGTTGGGCCAGATCGGCCTTGGGCTGGCTGTCGCCGTAGGTGCTCAGGTGTCGTGACATGCCGACAAGAAGCTCTGCAGTTGGTAGCAACGGAGTCTCCAGGAGGGCAGCGACAAGTTGCCGCAGCGGTCGTTGTGGTCTGGCGGCCAAATGACTTCAACCGCAGTCCATGGTGCGCCACCCCTTGCCCGGATAGTCACTTTTTCAGGAGATCCGATCCCTGTCTTCGTGACGATCAGAACCCTGGCGTCGACGGTGAAGGTCAAGGTCACGTGTCGGCAGCTCGGTTGTGGGCTCCGGCGTCGCCGGAGCCCACAACCACCCAGGCGCGACTACCTTCCGGGGCCGACGATCGAGATCACCGTGTTGATGCGACCCTGCTGCCCTTGAGCTGGTCGTTCTCCGTCTCCAGGACGTTGATGATCCGGACGAAGGCTTCGGCCTCAGCCTTCAGTTGCTTGTTTTTCGGCCAGTACCTGAGATCTGGAAGGGCGGAGGCTCTTCCCGCACGCCCTCGTGCTCCTCGGCGAATACCCAGAGTTCCACGAGTACACCCGCGCTCACTTTGTCTCCTTCGACGGGAAGGCTGAGGTGACGCGACAGGTACGTCGGTGCCGGCGTTCAGATTGGGCCGTTGCCCGGCGTGGCCGCTGGTCCGGATGCGAAACGCGTGAAGTGCGCGGGCGGGTGGTCGATGGGCAAGTCGGGCCGCCACGCGGTGAGGACCTGGGCGCTGCACACGAACAGGCCGTCGGGGAGCTGATCGAGCGGGTACCACGCCCAGTCGCCGACACTCTCGCCCGGCTGCGTGGTCGGTTGTCCTTGCCAGGCGTGGACGAGCGCACCGACGGTGACCCGTAGGACACCTTCGACGCGGTCGACGAGCGTGCCCACGAGACCCACGTCGCCGGGCCGAGCGACTAGACCGGATTCCTCAGCGAGTTCGCGAACAACCGCGTCCTCGAAGGATTCCCCGGCCTCCACGCTGCCACCGGGCAGTTCGAGGGTGCCGCGGCGGTGCCGGCCCAAGAGGATGCCCTGCTCGCTGAGCAGGATCGCTCCGACGCCGACGGCCGCGTGGGCGGCCGGCGCTCGGGTGCTGCGGGGTCGGCTGGAGACGCGTGTGGACCGGTCGGGAAGGCGCCGGGCGCGGATGAGCTGCTGAATGACCGAGGCGCTCTCGTCGGGGTGCGGGAACAGATCGATGGCTTCGACACGGAAGCCGTACTCGGTGAGTAGGTCCTCCCACAGCTGCGGTGCCAGGACCCACATCTGTGTTGGCAGGGGCGGGTCGTCGCGCAGCAGGATCATCTGTTCGCGCGGCGCCACTTCCGTGGACGGGCCGTGGCCGTGCAGGTCGGTGTGCAGGAGCGAGAGGATCAGTGGGGCGCCGGGGCGCAGTCCGTCGCGATGTGCCGGCAGCGAGCGGTGCGGGTCGATGAAGGCGAGCGTCCCGATGGCGTACGCGGCGTCGAACGGCTCGGCTCCGGCCAGGTACTCGGTCACGTCTGCCTGGACGAACTCCACGCCGTCGACATCCGTGTGGGCGGAGACAGCGCGTTCGTGCTGGGTCGGGGACAGCTCAATGCCGGTGACGCGGGTTCCGTGGGCCTGGGCGAGGTGGACGGCGTGGTGGCCGGCTCCGGAGCCGATGTCCAGGACGCGGCGGCCGGTGACGTCGCCGAGGACTTCTGCTCCCGGTCCGATTCCTTCCCAGGGTGTCCAGCCGAGCCGGTCGGGGATGGGTGGGGTGTAGGCGCGGGTCAGTTGGCGTCGGCCGTAGATCTGCCAGGCCCGGGTGTTGGTGGACTCCGGGGAATTGCGTTTGATGCGTGAATCTGAGCTGCTTGAACTGGGGATCTGTGGCTTCAATGTGGCTCCTCATGGTGAGCGAGGCAGGCTCTTGAACTGGACTCTTGCTGTGGATCAGTCATCTGATGCATGATTCGCGCACCCTGAGGAAGGGGGCGCGTGGCGACGACGGACTTGAGCGAGGGCTCCGCCCGCCTGGTGCTGCTGAATGGCGTGACGCTGCTGCATCCCGAAGACGCGGTGTTCGACGCGATGTTGGAGGGCTGGACGCGGCAGCAGCGTGGCGGCCGGCGCATCCAGACGAAGACGATCAGCAACCGTCTGCGCGTGGTGCGGCAGTTCAACGACTTCGCGCAGGCGTATCCGTGGAACTGGTCGGCCGCCGCCATGGACGAGTGGACGACGCACCTGATCGCGGAACTTCATCGAGCGGCGTCGACAATCCGCGGCTACCAGACGGCCGTTCGCCTGTTCTGCGACTACGTCACCTCACCGCACTACCAGTGGCCGCAGGAGTGCGAACGGCGCTTCGGCACGCACCCGGTGCAGATCTGCCATGAGTGGAACACCGCCGCGCACCTCGTCGAATTCGAGGGCAGCGCAGGCCGCCGACCGATGACCCGCGAGGAAATCCAGCTCCTCCTCGACTACGCCGACGATCAGGTCGACCGGGCCATCAGACTCGGCCGCAAAGGGGCGCTGGCCGCCTACCGGGACGCCACCGTGTTCAAGGTCATCTACGGTTGGGGGCTGCGGTGCACGGAGGCGTCGAAGCTGGAACTCACCGACTGGTACCGAAACCCGAAAGCGCCGGAGCTGGGCCGGTTCGGATCGCTGAACGTCCGGTACGGCAAACGGTCCAAGGGCTCTGCGCCCCGCCGGCGAACCGTACTGAGCGTGATGCCCTGGGCCGTCGAAGCGGTCGACGACTACGTCACCAACATCCGACCCCGCTACCGTGCCGCAGCCGGAGCCGTCCTGTGGCCCACCGAGCGCGGCGGCCGGCTCCAGAGCCGCGAGATCGAGGACCGCTTCGCGGACTACCGCGAAGCCCTGGGGCTGGACTCCGCTCTCGTGCCGCACTGCCTGCGGCACAGCCACGTCACCCATCAGATCGAAGACGGCGCCGACCCGGCGTTCGTCCAACGCCAGGTCGGTCACCGCTACGCCTCGACGACCGCGCTCTACACCGGGGTGAGCGGTGACTTCATGAACACGATGATGCGCAAGGTCTTGGACAAAGCCCTGCACCAGGACCAGTAGGGAGACAGCGTGACGACGAAACTGGACTACCGGTGGCACCTGCGGGAGGTCATGGCCACCCGCGGCATGTTCTCCACCACCGACCTGCGGCCCCTGCTCGCCGAACGCGGCATCGACCTGTCGGCCAGCCAGATCTACCGGCTGGTGGTCGAGCGTCCGGAACGGCTGAGCCTGACCACGCTGATGGCGCTGCTCGACATCCTCCAGTGCCGCATGGAAGACCTGATCGAACCGGTGGCCGCCCGGGCGTCGGGCAGGAAGACGGCAGCGGCAGGAGGCGACGGCGCAGCTGCCGGGGTCGGCGAGCACCGGCCCAAGCGCGCCCGCATCACGCCCGCGGGGGAGTAGCGCGTGGACGCCTCCGACCTGCCCCGCTATGCCACCGACCCCGAAGATGTGATCGCCGAGGCGGTCGTCGCAGTCGAACCGGCCCTGGCGCCCGAGCTGGTCCGGTCGGTGGTGCGGGCCACCTTTCCCCGCGGCACGCAGCGTCGGAAGCTCGCCGAGCTCCTCCAGCAGGACCCGTCGTGGCTGACACAGGGACGGCCGGAGTCTCCCACCATCATCGAACGGATCATCCGCGCACTGCGTGAACAGGGCGCCGTCAACGTACGGCAGTTGCGCTGCGGGGCCTGCGGCCGGGCCAGCCGCCTGGTCGGTTGCCTTCCCGGCAGCGCGTCCCGTATCTGCAACACCTGCCAGGGGCGGCGCCGGCATGAGGCCAACCCCTGCGCTGTCTGCGGCCGCCACGACTTCGTGACCCGGGACCGAGACGGGCGGCCCCGATGCCGTAACCACCCACCAGACGACGGTGCCGACCCCCTGAAGGGGTTGTGCGGAGTCATCCAGCAGCTCTGCCCCGGCCTGTCTGAGCAGACAGTCTCCGAGGCCATCCGAGCGGTTGAGCCGGTGATGGGTCGCCAGCGGAGGCTGCTGTGGGCTCTGGAAGACCGGCCCGAACTGCTGACCGGCGGCCAAGCTGCCCACGGTCCCATCAAGGTCCTCCACCTCATCGCTGCTCTTCGCGAGCGAGGAGCGGTGAATCTCGTGGTCCCACCCTGCCCCTACTGCGGCCGCAACGTACCGCTGCCGCGGACCCGCAACGGCCTCCGCTGCTGCACCGAGTGCCGCTCCGCCGCACGCGCCGAGCCATGCGCCAGGTGCGGACGCGACCGGCCGGTGATGGGCCGCACCCACGACAACTTGCCCCTGTGCCACGCCTGCCGGCACCACAACCCAGTCGTTCACCAGGTGTGCGCTCAGTGCGGAGAACGCCGCTACATCCAATCCCGCAAGAACGGCCGACCGCTGTGCGAGCGCTGCCACCAATACCCCACCGCGACCTGCAGCGAGTGCGGGGAACAGCGCCCGTGCTTGCACGCCTCCACCGACGCCCCCATCTGCGTTCCGTGCACACGAAGGCGACGACCCCGCGCCATCTGCGTCGGCTGCCGCCGCGACAACATGGTTAGCTACCGCACGGCCGACGGCGAGCCGCTGTGCTCTTCCTGCGGCGCCACACACCGGCCCTGCGCCCAGTGCGGCCGGACACTGCGCATCCACGGCATCGCACCGAACGGCGACGAACTGTGCCCCACCTGCTGGCGCCACCACCCGGCCCGCAAGCGGCCGTGCAGCGAGTGCGGCACGGCCACCCACCTGCACCATTACGGCTTGTGCCCCGACTGCGCTGCCCGCGCACGCCTCCGAGACGTCCTCAGCATTGAGGGCCGCATGCGCCCCGGCATCGAGCCAGTCTTCAACGCCCTGGCCGGGCGGCCCGGAACCAACGTCCTGTACTGGCTGAACCGCCGCCCTGCCCGGCTCAGCGTGCTGCGCACCCTGGCAGCCGGAAGCGGGCCCATCACCCATGCCACCTTGGACGGCCTGCGCCCGGCCAAGGTGGTCGACAACCTCCGCATGCACCTGGTCGCCGGCGGCGCCCTGCCCGCGCGCGACGAACAACTCGCCGCCCTCGAACGCTGGCTCGCGGCGCGGACCGCACAGGTCCGTGACCCGGAGAGCCGCAAGGTACTCCAGGCGTACACCACCTGGCACCTGCTGCGCCGCCTCCGCCGCTTCTCGCGGCGCCGCCCAGTCAGCCAGGCACAAGCACACGGCGTGCGCGCCTATGTCACCCAGGTGGTGCGCCTGCTCAACTGGCTCCACACCCAGGGCATCGCTCTCAACGCCTGCACCCAGGACCTTCTGGACGCGTGGCTGGACGACTACCCCGGCCGCGGCCCACGGGTACACGGCTTCCTCGCCTGGACCAGCCGCAACGGCCACACCCGCCCCTTCGCCGTCGAACTCCCCACGCCCGCCTTCACCGGCCAGCTCATCGCTCAGGACGTGCGCTGGCAGCTGGTCAGCCGGCTCATCCACGACAACGAGATCCCCGTGTCCGACAAGGCGGCGGGACTCCTCGCTCTCCTCTTCGCGCAGGACCTGTCCCGGGTCGTCGCCCTCACCACCGAGCACGTGGAGGTCGCCCGGGGCGCGGTGCTGCTCCGGCTCGGGCAGGTCCCGGCCCAGATGCCGCCACCTCTGGACGACTACATCCGAACCCTCCACGCCCAGGCGGCGGCCACGAGTACCGCTGGAGAACGCTGGCTGTTCCCGGGCCGCTTCCCGACCCAGCACCTCAGCAGCAGCCAGTTGGTACGTCGCCTCCATGCGCTCGGTATCCGGCCCCGGATGGCCCGCAACACCGCCCTCGTCGAGCTGGCATCCGAACTACCCGCCGTCATGGTCAGCCGACTGCTCGGTGTTCACCAAAACACCGCCGACTCCTGGAAGCGCATAGGCGGGCAAGACAACACCTACGCGGCTGAATTAGCAGCACCGCCTCGGTCAAAGGCGCACGCAATCGCTCCAGCTCGGCTTGGAGATCCTCCACCCACACCGCTGCGGCCTTCCGCGGCACTTCCGACACCGCCCGCATCGACGGCATCCGCCACCACCACGACATCTCGGTTAGCACCGGGCCGAGACTTCCGCGCCGGCCCTCAGTTCACGCCTGACCAGTGAAAACCACACATAAGCTCCGGGCAGAGAACAACCTCTGAGGTGTCCTTCGCCCCATCCGTCTCAGGTGCGAATCGGAAGGGTGACTCGGTGCGGGGATCGGCGCCGCCGTCATCGATCAGGTGACCTGAAGGAAGACGATCACTATCAGACATGTTCGGCGCTCAACTTTTGCGTCCAGGACGGATTACTGCTTCACGAGCTCTTTCGAGTCCCCAGCGGGATCAGCAGATTCGACATTTCATCCTGCTATGACGAATAAGTCAGGGTGCGTACCGCCCAGAGGTCGGGAGTGGGACCCGATCACGGTCGCTGATCGCGTGAGGTCGCCCCTGGGGGTCCATCGATGCCAGCGCACGTAAGGCTGTAACCCTCGGCGCCGAGATGATGTTGCTTCGGCGTACAGGTGTTCCTCTGGGTAGCCGTGCTGAAGCTCGTGCGTAGTGCGGCAGGCGGGGAATGTACAGAGGGCCAATTATGCATATTACCTCGCAAACTACTCCTCGCTGCCAGGATGTCTGATCTTCGCGATCAGTCATTGCTGCGTCGCGTTAGGGAACGTACGGTCCAGGCCGTCACAGAGTCTTCACAGCGTCCTTGCGTGAAGGGTCTGGCTGTACGTGCGTCTACGAGCGAAGGAATGGCATGAGGGTGAAGTTGAATCGGGTAGGAGTCGTGATCGCAGCCGCTGCTGCTGCAACGTTCACCTTGGCTCCGCCGGCTTCTGCCGAAGGAAGCTGGAGCAGTTACATATCCAATTGGCAGGGAGGAGATGAGTCCCGCCGCTGGACGGACAACCACAGCGACGGGTCGAGCACGACGGTGAGCTTCTCCGGCTGCAGCTTCGGAGGACCCAGCAGCGCGACTCTCGAGCTCGACCACGTCAGAGACTTCCTTCCGGACGTGAGCCACGGCACGCGGAGTAACTCCTGCAACACGGTGTCCTGGGGTGAGGTGGGGAAGGCGGAGTTCTACTTCATCTACATCGGCTCTACTAGGCTCAGCGTCAACAGCGTCGTCACCCGCTACTGACAGCGTTCGGACCGACAGTGGCCCCTCGGGTATCCGGGGGCCACGCCTCTCAGGAAAGTTGACAGAGGGCCAGAATGACCATCCATGTCTCGCGCTGTTGCTTCGGCTACCGGCGCCGGAGACTCGTCCTGCAAGACCTGACGCTTGACCTGCCGTCAGGGTGCGTTGTGCTTCTCGGGCCGAACGGCGCCGGTAAGTCGACGTTGCTGGGACTCCTCGCATCCGCACTCATTCCAAGCGCAGGTAGCGTGACGCTCGGTGACCTGGATACCCGCAGACGGGGCGATCTGAAGCGGTACCGGCAGCAGGTTGGCTGGCTGCCGCAGCAGGTGACTCCGGTACCGGGGCTGCGTGTCAGAGAGCAGGCTGCGTATGCCGGATGGCTGAAGGGCCTGTCGCGGCGGGATGCATGGGACAGATCGCTGGGCGCGATCAAACAGGTAGGACTGGATGAGCTGGCCGACCGTTCTGCCGCGCAGCTGTCTGGGGGGCAGCTGCGTCGCCTGGGTATTGCTCAGACGATGGTGCATTCGGCGCGAGTGGTCCTGATGGATGAACCAACCGCCGGCCTCGACCCCACGCAGCGCAAGGTGTTCCGCGGCCTCCTGGACGACCTGAAGGACCAGGCGAGCTTCGTCGTTTCCACCCACCAGACCGAAGACCTGGAAGACAGCTACGACTCGGTCCTGCTCCTCGACCGAGGCAACATCCTCTTCCAGGGGCCGACCGTGTCTTTCCTCGACCTTGCTCCGGGCCAGGTGGCGTCCGGACGCCGGGCTGAAGCCGCCTATGCCGGTTTGGTGAAGGGGGAGGTGTAAGCGTGCCTTGGAGCACCGTACTGCGAGTGTCGATCGCGCCTCGCATCGGCCTTCTGCTAATCATCTGGCTGCTTGCCTACCGCGACAGCGTCACCGAGTTGGTGACCCGCGGGTATTGGGACTCAGTTGCCGGTCAAAGCTCGTCTCTCCTGGTTTGGACAGCACCGGCCGTGGCTGCCTGCGGCGCTTGGGAGGGGATGCGCGTCCGGCAGGCACGGACTCTGCAAGGGGCGCCGTCGCGGACGTTCACGGGGGTATCTCTCGCTGTACTCTCGCCCACTCTCGTCCTCGGAGTACTCGCGGTCACGCTGTCCCTCGGCATGCTCCTGCCGCAGGCTGCAGGCAGCCCCAACTGGACTACGGTGGCGATCCTCGCTCTGGAGCTGCTGGTCGTGGCGGCGCATATCGTCGTCGGATATGTCCTCGGGCTCACCCTGCCCCGATTGCTGGCCGTGCCTGTGGCACTGGTGGGAAGCTTCGTGTGGATGGCCTACCCGGCGGCGATGAACGTCTTCTGGGTGCGCCAACTGAACGGTACGAACTTGGCCGAGTGCTGTCAGCTGGACCAAGTGGCCGCCCCCCGCAGCATTGTCGCCCCGGCCCTCGCCTCAATCGGACTGCTCGCAGCTGCCTGGCTGGTGACGGTGCCGGGACGGCGACTGCGACCCCTCGCTCCCGTTGTCCTGACCGTCGCCGTAGCGATCTCGGCTTGGATTGTCCATCCCCTCGGTTACAGCGCAGCCGAATCCCGCTCCACAGCATCCCGCACCTGCTCAGGAACCCACCCGCAGGTCTGCCTCTGGCCCGAACAGCGCGACAATGCGAGGGACATCACCACGTGGGCAACGGACGCCCACAGGCGTCTGACTGTCGCAGGCGTCACGACAACTGCTCAACTGGCGCCCCGATCGACCACACCGACCTCCGACGAAGTCCGAGCCCTTCTCGCTTTGAGCGCCCTGCCCAAGGACATTCCAGCCTGCGCCCAAACCGGTGAGTGGCCAGGGAGCCGGGCCTACGGCCCACTGAGTGTCTGGCTCACCATCACCGCAGGCGCGGACCCTCAGACTGTCGCGTCCCGCTATGCGCCCCCCGAAGTCGATGTCGCCAAACGCGTTCTCGAACAGACTCCACACGACCAACAAGTCTGGTTCCAGCAGAACGTCGAAACACTCACTCGGTGTGATAAGCAGCCCGTCCTTGACACGCGGCACCTCTGAGTCCGCTACGACGAGCCAACCGACAGAGAGAAACGTCCATGGACTGGTGGATCCAGGTTCGTCGAGTACCCGCAATCTGTGCCGCCCTGGTGGCCTGCCTGGTACTCGGCGCCGTCGCCGACTCCATCCAGGTACCCGTACCGATCGTAGTAGGAGGAGTCTCCTTCTCCTTTCCCCTCCCCTTCCTGCTGCCCCTGGCACCGGTGTGCCTCATCCTTCACGGACAGTCCCGCGGAGGAAGCTCCATCGAAGCGACCGCCGTACGCCCTGTCGGCCTGTGGGACGCCGGACTCATGACGGCCTGCACACTCGTGATGCTCGCCGGAGGCTGGCTCATCTCCTCGACGTCCGGTCACATACTCGCAGCAGGCATGGCCCGAAACTTCCTGGGCTACCTCGGACTCGCCCTCCTGCTACGCCTCCTCACCAGCCCTCGCATCGTTGCCACGATCGTCACCGTCTTCCCCATCGCGTGCGCAGCGTTCGGAGTGCAACACGGAGTACCTGCACGGTGGGCATGGCCCTTGCACGAGCCCACCTACCTACCAGCGTTCATCGCAGCCATCGCCGTGGGAGCTACCGGACTGGCCGCATCTGTTCTCCCTCTTACCGCTGGTCGCCTGGCTCGGCTCTCGCGGTAGTGATGTGGTGGAGCACTCCGCAAGCCGTAATGCCCACGGCGTGCAGTGGCCTTAATTCCGCAAGTTCTGATAGCCGCACTTACCAGTATCCTCGGCGGGCACGGTTGCCTCCTGGTGGGTGTGCTGGGGGTCAGGTGTGCGTGATCAGGTAGGTGGGGCCTTCGCCGCGCCGGGCTCGTTCGATGGCGTCGAGGCGGGTGAAGGCGCGCGGCGCCATCAGTTCCTGCCAGGTCGCGAGGTCGTGGACGGCCCACATGTCGTGCTCGGCAGGATCAAGGCGGATCCGGCCGAGCCGGTCCGCGGTCAGCCGCCCTCCGTCGAAGATGAGCCCCACCTTGTTCAGCGGCAGGCGCGGTCCGGCGTGCAAGAAGTGCGTCAGGAGAAGCCTCGGCGTTCCCAGCCCCAGTTCGAGGCCCGTCTCCTCGACCGCCTCTCGCCGTGCGGTCTGCAGCGGGTCCTCGCCCGGGGCGTCCAGGTTGCCGCCCGGGAACTGCCAGAGTCTCGAGCCGTAGACCGAGCGGAGCTGGACCGGTCGGTCGTGTTCGTCACGGATGTACAGACAGCCGTACACCGTGTGGTGGGGGACGGTCCGCGCGTACTCCTCGGCCGTCATCGGCAGGAGGCGGCCGGGCCGGGCAGGGCGGTGGTCGAACGCGAGGGCGAGAACGCCGAGGGCTTCCTTGGCCGGCGGGTAGATGCCGCGGAGGTTGGCGAGCAGCTCGCCAGGCGGCCCGCCCGAGTCGATCCGCGTAGTGTCCTCGGAGCGGAGCAGATCCTCGAAGGAGGGGCACGGGGTGATCCGCTGCACGATGACGTCGAGTTCCCGCCCGGTGTCCCGGTCGTGGAAGACGACCGTGTCGCCCACGGCGACGGCGCGCTTGGTAGGGGTGGCCACCCTCACTTCGATCGTCTTGCGCCCTGCTTCCACCTGCCGGTAGTACCGCCCGAGCAGGTGCATGTGGTGCTCGGGCGGTACGTCCGCGCCCGACGGGCTTGGGACGCCTGAGATCGCCTGCTGGGTGCCGTCAGACATACGTGCCTCCGTTCGATGCTTTCCGTCCGTCGCGGTCGTGGAGTCGCGACCGTCGACGGAGCGGTGGCCACGCTCCTGCCTCTCTGGCTGGGAGCGGATGCGTGGCGAGGAAGTGGACGAGTCCGCTGCCGTGCTAAGGCAGTTCGGTCGGTCCGTAGCGCGCGTGCGGCTCCTGCTTCGTCAACGCGTCGTACCGGTCTGCTACCGAGAAGTGCCAGAACTCGGTCCCATAGTTCGTAAAACCCGCGCCCTCCATGGCGGTGAGCAGCAGCGTGCGATGGTGGCGCGCGTGATCGCTGAGGTTCGGAGCATGCGTGAAGCAGGCCCCGTTGCTCTCCTCCGGGGAGGCATTGACACGGGTGCCGAGATCGAGTTCGTGGCCGTCCTGGTCGACGAGGGTCACGTCCACGGCCGCGCCCGCGGAGTGGGGCGCGATCTCTGGCGGTGACACGTACCGGCTGGCGCCCTGGCGCAGCTGCTCAGGTGTCCAGTCAGGGTGGGCGGCGGCCAGCTCGTCGCGGTACTCGGTGAAGTAGCGCTGCTGGAGGGTAAGCGGCCGGTAGCCCTCGATGAACAGCAGGTCGGTGCCGGCGGGCAGGAGTGAGCGGGCGTGCTTCAGCCGGCCCAGGACGCCCTCGCGGACGTGGGCGAACGCGCCCAGCGGGTCTCGCTTGCGGGGGTCGACGCGGAAGTCGTGGTCGCGCACGTCGACGAGCGGCTCTCCGCACTCGCGCACGGGGATTGCCGCGACCTGCGGATCGGACATCAACACCAGAGGGGTCATCGAGTCTCCCTGTGACGGATTGCGCTGAGGCGGCGGGGCGGGGGCGGCAGCATTCAGATCGGTTTCGCGCACGATCCGGGCGACGGTGTCCTGCAGCGTGCTGTTGGCCGGGATCACGCTCTCCAGACCGCCGGGCAGCAGATCCAGCTCCCGGTACCAGGAGGCGAGGTGGTTGTCGGTGACTTGCGCCAGGTACGCGGCATCCGCCTTTGACGCGTGCCGGACCAACGTCGCCTCCAGCGGAACATCGAGGTAGTAGCAGCGGGAGACACCGCGGTGATCCCGGACCAGAGACGTGATCATGTGGCCGTAGCGGTCGGCGTACAGGATCCCTTCGAGCACGACGTGAAAGCCGGCGTCCAGTGCTCCGCGGGCAATCCTGCCCAGAAGGGCGATGTTGGCGCCTCGCGCCGTGTCATGCTCCCGCAGCACGTTCCGGCGGATCACGTCCTGCCCCACGATCGCGACACCGCGGCCGTAGTGATCTCGCAGGCCCTGGGCCACGCTCGACTTGCCCGACGCCGAGTTGCCGCGAAGGACTACGAGGCGGGTGTCCGGACGCCCGGCCGCAGTCGCAGAGGACACGCGACAGGGTGCGCCGCTCGGGGTGCCGGTCATGCCGGCCAGCCCGTCTCGCTGTACAGCTCGCCGTTCTGGATCTTTGCGATGGCCACCCGGGTGTAGGGGACGAGGTCGTCGGGAAGGGCGGCGGGGTCCCAGAATCTCCACTGGGTGCACTTGTCCGGCTCACGCAGCTCCGGCTCGCCGCTCCAGGTGCGGGCGCGGAAGAACAGGCCCATGCGGGGTCGATCCCCGGCCTTGTCGATGTGGTGGACGACGTGAACGAGTTCGACATCCTGGCGCTCGATGCGCAGACCAGCTTCCTCCCGTGCCTCCCTGATCAGACATGTGATGGCGTTCTCCTGCTCGCAGTGGCCGGCCAGGACGTGCCAGGTGGACGGCGCGAAGCTGGAGTCGGGGTGGCGCAGCCCGAGCAGCACCGTCCCGTCAGGCCGCTCCAGGTAGAGGTGGACACCGATGACGTTGAGGACCGTGCCGTGTGGCGAAGCTGGGCGACGCGCCTTCTGCGCTGCGAGCTCGCTCTGCGGCGTGGTGCTGGCCGGGCGGCTGGCGGCGTGGCGCCGTACGAGGTCGCTGGTGGTGTCGGCGATGCGCAGGCGGTGGAGGTTGTCGGGGGCGAACCAGGCCAGCATCACCCCTTCGGTCAACTGGAGTTCGCGGGGGTCACCGTTCCAGCGGCCGGCGTAGATGGCGATGGGCACGGTCGTGCCGGCGTCGTCGGTGGCGTACTCGGTGCCGAAGGGGGTCAGGTCGGCGAGGTCGAGGCCGGCTTCCTCGGCCAGTTCGCGCCGGACGGTGTGCTCCAGGGTTGCGTCCTGGGGCTCTCGGCCTCCGCCCAGCAGGGACCACATGCCCGGCTCCCAGATCTGGCCGGGGAAGTAGTCGCGAAGGTGGAGCAGGTACTCGCCGCGGTCGTTGTAGATCAGGGCGGAAGCGTTGGCCGTCTCCGGTCCGACCTGGAGCGGGAGCTTGAGGAGCTTGTCGCGCAGGGCCAGGGAGGTCACCCGGTCCACCGGGCGCCACTCGATGCCGCCGACCTCTTCTTCCTGCAGCACCACCGGCGTCTCGGGCGCGGTGTGCAGGCGGAAGAGGAACCGGAAGTCGAAGTGCTGGTGGCCTGGTTCGCCTTTGCCTGGGTGAGCGTCGATGTCGTGGGTGTCGACGTCGAAGGGCACGGTCTCATAGCCGGGCCACGGCGTGACGGCCTGGGGCGGGATCCCGGTCTCCTCGTGCAGCTCCCGCAGCGCCACTGCTGCCAGGCACTCGTCGGCGGGCTCGGTGTGTCCGCCGGGGGCGAGGACCTTTCCGCTCGCCAGATGCAGCACGTGCAGGACGCGGCCGAGCTGGTCGACGACGATCGCGCTGCAGGTGACGTGCCCGGTGAAGGTGAAACGGCTGGTGATGTCGTGACCGGTCCGGTCCAGGGCGTCCAGGAGTCCGCCGAGCTGCTCGCGCTCGTGAGGGTGACGAGCGAGGTAAGCATCGACGGTGGTGCGGATGTGGCGGTGTGACAACGGCATGCGGGCTACCTCAGAGGGGTGCGGAGCGGGAGGAGGCGAGACGGGGTGGGTTCGGGTCAGCTCAGCCGCATCCCCTCCGCCGGGATCTCCTCGATGGCGGTGGCGCGGGCGGTGGGCAGGCGCCACCGCTCCCGTGCCGTGTCCACCGCGAGCTGGGCTTGCTGGGCTCCGGGCGGGCCCCAGCCCAGCAGGGCGGCTGCCTGGGCGGGGGTGGCGAGCAGGCGGGCGAAGGGTCTGCCGGTGGCTGGGTCGACGGCCGCTGGACCGATGGCGGTGACCCGGGCGGTCAGGCGAAGCCGGGCGTTGGGCCCTACGCCTCCGTAGACCTCGCCGGTTTCGTCCAGCACCCAGCCCAGTCGCACCGGATCGGTGAGGGTGAGCTGGGCTTCTTCAGCGGCTTCGCGGTGCAGGGTGTCCTCGGGCGTCGCGTCGGTGCTCTCCACGGTGCCGCCGGGCAGCATCGGCAGCGCGCCCTGCGGGCCGGGGTCGGCCACGACGACGACCCGGCCGTCGGGGACGAAGCACCACGCCCAGGCTTGCTGCACGGGTAACCGCTCGGGCACGGGACTGCGGTGGAGAGGGCTGTTCCACAAGGGCCGGTAGCGGACGTGGACGTCGTGCCGGTCCAGCGCCGGGACGGCGAGAATGTGCCGTCCGTCGGCGAGGTGCGTGGTGGCGGTGTTGCCGAGCCGGGCACGATAGGCGGCGAGCATGATCTGCCCGTCCACGGGGCGCAGCCGCTGGACCGCGTCCCTGGTCTCCAGGAAGGCGTACTCGGACAGCTCCTCGGGCGGCAGGCGGATCGCCTCCACCTGGCCGGGGGTGAGGGACCCCCCGTCGAGGACGAACCGGACCTCGCCAGGACAGTGCGTGCCGAGCTGAAGGTCGGGGTGGTGCGCGGAGAAAGAGTGGACGGCGAGTACGGCCGACAGCGGCAGATCCAGCCCCAGTTCCTCGGTGATCTCGCGCCGGCAGGTGACGTGTGGGTGTTCACCGCGTTCGACGACACCTCCGGGCAGTAGCCACGAGCCGTCCTCGCGGTAGGTGGGGCGCACCAGCAGGACCTGGCCAACCTCGTTGGTGATGATCGCGGCGGCACCGAGCCACGCGGCATGCCGGGACGCGGCGTACTGCTCTGCGGGCACAGCGGCACGCGCTGAGACGTGATCCGAAGAGGACACGGGAGAGGTCACGTGGCTCTGCCTTCCGAGACGATGGACGGGAGGGTGTGCAGCGTGCCGGCGAGGGTTGCTCAGAGGGCACCGCCGTTCATCCGGTGCTGCGGCTCCCAGTGCTGTTGGGCACGATCGGCCAGTCCAGGGTGATGCGGGTGTGCTTCTTGGCGAACACGTGCGGTTGGTGGTCCGTGTCCGCCGGGGCACGGCCGGCTGCCGGGTAGGCAGTGATGCGGGGGCAGCGGGCGCCGCGGTGGTTGCGCTGCCAGTACTCCACCTGCTCGGCCATCTCCTGCGCAGCGACGTGTCCGTGGGTGCCATAGCCGTGGATAACGAACTCGTACCGGCCTTTGCCGTCGTCTCCGTCGCCGATGTGCTCATGGGCCAGCCGGGCGAGGGAGGCACCGCGGACGATGGCGGCGCCGGGCCAGTGCTGGGGCGGCGGGTTCAGGACTCGTTTGTTGATGTCGGGGTCGACCTCCAGGCGGCAGAAGCCGGGCAGGGCGCCGGCGAGGTAGAGCATGAGGGCGTCGAACGGTTCCTGGCCGCCGACGGTGATGTTGGTGCGGGTGACGGTCGGCTCGCGGTTGAGGGCGGGAGCGAGTTGGTCGACGGGTAGCGGGGTGCCGTCTTCCCAGGACAGGTGCACGCCGGTGCCGGGGACGGTGCGGCGGTTCGTGTTCCAGGCGCCGTCGCCCTGCATGGCGACGAAGCCGCAGACGATGAGCGGCTCGTCGCTGAGCAGTGCCCCATGGTCCTTGGTGAAGCCGATGGCCCAGTGGTAGCCGTGCAGCCGCAGCGGCGCGATGAGACGGCCGCCTTCGGCCAGGGCATCGATCCAGGGCAGGTCCCAGGTGTCGACGGTGACCACGATGGCGTCGAAGCCGCCGTCCGGAATCAGCCGTGCGGGCAGGTGCTCGGCGTCTGCGGTGACGACGCGGACGCCGTCGTACCCGGTCTCGGCGAGGAAGCGGGTGGCCCGGTGGGTGACGGCAGGGTCGATGTCGAGGGTGGTGACGTGACCGGTCGGACCGGCGAGTTCGGCGATCAGGGCGGCGTTGTAGCCGCCGGAGCCGATTTCCAGCACGTGGTGGCCGGGCTGGATGCGGGCGGCTTCGAGCATGTCGGCCTGCAGCCAGGGAGCGGAGATGGAGCTGACCACTCGGCCGTCGGGCGCATGGCGGGTGGCGACGATGTCGTTGGCGTACGCGGCTTCGAGAGACACCTCGGGGGCGAAGACGTGGCGGGGCACGGTACGCAGGGCGTGATCGACCGCAGGGGTGCGGGCATGTCCGGCGGCTGCCAAGTGCTCAGCCAGCTGGTGGCGCAGGCGGGCGGCTTCGCCTAGGTCCGTGGCGACGGGGGGTGTGGTCACGGCTGGCCTTTCGGGCGAGCGGGTCATACCTGGTCCGGGACGGTGGGCGCGGCGGGGTGGGGAATGGCCGTGGTCGGGGCGTACTGGGCGGCTTGGGCGTCGAACATGGCGGCGTATCGGCCGCGGGCGGTGATGAGGTCGTCGTGGGTGCCGTGCTCGGCGAGGTGCCCGTTGTTGAGAACGTAGATGTGGTCGGCGTGGCGGACGCCGGACATGCGGTGGGTGACCAGCACGACGGCCCGGTTCGGTGCGGCGAGGCGGCGGATGCGGTCGAAGGCTTCGATCTCGGCTTCAGGGTCGAGGGCGGAGGTCGGCTCGTCCACGATGAGGACGCCGTCTGCCTGCGATGTTGAGCTACGCCAGTGCGTGCGGGCCAGGCCGACTTTCTGCCATTCACCGCCGGACAGTTCGATGGCGCCGCGGAACATGCGGGCCAGCAGGCTGCGCAGGCCGTCGGGGAGTTTGGCGATGACGGGGCCGGCGACGGCGTAGTCGACCGATGGCTTCAGGTCATCGTCGGTTGCGGGGTGGTCGGGGCGGCCGAGGCGGATGTTCATCGCGGCGGTCACGGGCCAGCGCTGGAAGTCCTGAGTGAGCAGGGAGACGCGCTCGAAGACCTGGGCCCGGTCGAGGTCGGTGAGGTCCGCCTCGCCCCAGCGCAGCGTGCCGCTCTCAGGCAGCAGCATGCCGGAGAGGATCTTCATCAGGGTGCTCTTGCCGGAGCCGTTCTCGCCCACCACCGCAGTCACCGACCCCATCGGCAGCGTCAGGGACACCCCGTCCAGCGCCGCGGAGTCCCGGTCGGGGTAGCGGTAGGTGACCTGATCGAGAACGATCTCCTTGACGCGTTCCGGTACGGGAGCCCCGCCGACGGGCAGGGTCCGCTGGTCAGCCTCGGTGAGGAAGCGGCCGTGGTCGCGGACGTAGAGGCTCTCCTCGTGCAGCTGGTTGATGTTCATGACCAGCGCGCCCAGGCTCGCCGAGCCGGCACGTACGGCGATGACGGCGGTACCGGCGACGGCGAGGCTCATGTGCCCGGCCATGATCAGCCAGAACATGGCCCCGTAGGTCGCGGCCATCGCCAGTCCCGACAGTGCGGAGGCCACCCATTCGGTCAGGGCCTTGCTGGAGGCGAGGCGCTCTTGCTCTGCCTCGGCGCTCTCGGCCATGCGCTCATAGCGGCTGAGGAGGAAGGGGCCGACCGCGTGAAGACGGACTTCCTGCGCGGCGGTGCGTTCGGTGAGCAGGTTGCCGATGAGGCGGCTGGCCCGCACGTGCTCGATCCAGCTCATCACCGACACGTACCGCTCCTGGGCGACCCGCATGGCGCCCCAGCCGCGCGGGGCGGCGATGAGGATCAGCATGGGCAGCAGCGCGGGGTGCAGCACAGCGAGGACGCCAGCGGTGGTGATCAGAGAGATCAGGCCGTTCAGCGCGGCGACGCAGGAGCTGATCATGCGGCGCGCGGAGCCGGGGCCGTGCTGGGCGATATCCACGAGCCGCCGAAAGTCGGGATCGTCGATGGCCTCCAGCTCGACGCGGGCTGCGGCGGCCAGGTACTGCGTGGTGGCGATCCGCTCCACCTTGGGCTCCAGCCGCCCGGCGCGAGAGGTGGACCAGGCGGACAGGGCGGAGTTGACGACGCCGTTGATCGCTGCAGCCAGCAGGCCGGGTAACAGCGCGTGCAGCCGCTCGGCGGCGCTGCCACTGCCGGCGAGCAGGGCGTGCATGACCGCGTTGACCGCCAGCAGGCCGGCGGCTGCGGCAATGCCCTGGCCGATCTCGCTCACCCCGACCGACAGCAGGGCACGCCGGTCGGCCTGCCACGCCATGCGCAGCGTCGCACCGACGAGGCCGGGCATGGAGCGCAGCGCCGACATCATGGTCAGGTCCAACGTCGCGTGCTCGTGCTGGGACCAGCCCATGTCGTAGCGCAGGGGCCCGCCGAACAATTCGTGCTCGGCGTCGGAGACCTGCGGGTCGGCCATCGTGACCGGACCGAAGAACCTCTTCACCGGGCGCCTCCCGCAGGCCAGTTGGTGGCCCGGTAGGACGGGCCGTGGGTAAGCATGTGGAAAATCGTGGCGGTGTAGGCGTGGCAGTCCGGGGAGGGTCTTTCCATTGGCACCCAGAAGAGCCCTTCATGCTTGTCCGGCTCGGCGTTGTACGGCTCACCAGTCCACGACTGGGCCACGAGCACAGCGGTGATCCGATCCAGCCCGCCCTCGGCGTCATGGTGGTGGATGAGGCCGCAGAACTCCTGCTGCTCAGCGCTGATGAAAACGCCCGCCTCCTCCAGCGCTTCGCGCCGCGCGGCGTGATCGAGTGGTTCACCGGCCTGCAGGTGGCCGCCCACGACCGTGAGCTGTCCCGGTGCGAGGGCGGCGTCGGGTTTGCGGCGCACGCACAGGGCGGCGCCGTTGGACCGGAGCAGGACCTGGGCGACGTCGGCGATCAGCAGGTGAGGCTCCCCGCTCACAGGCGACCCTCCTGCGGCAGGTGCCCGGCGGTGTGCCGGTCCCGATCATGGGTGGCGGCGTGAGTCATGCCAGGTACCACGTATCCGGTCGTGACCCACGAGCGGGCGAAGCGTTGCGGTCGGCTGCGGAGTGCCGGGGAGTACCCGAGGGAGCGGTGAAGTTTTCGAACGCGGAATGAACAAGCGCAGGGCGGCGTACGGGATTCATGAGGGCTCCTCGGGCTGAGATGCGGACAGGTGATCGGGTAACGGCGGGTCGGCTGTCGCCGTAACGGGTGGACGCGGGCGAAATCTAGAACCTGAATTCGAATATCGGGCTCTCTCCTTCTGTGGTCGGGCGGGGCGAGCTGTGATGCTGCGTTCGATCACTCATGTGGGTTGCGGTACCTCCATCGGGGGATTGCCTGGTGCCGCCTGGTCGGCTCGGAGAAGTCGCCTCAGCTCGGCTTCGCCGAGGGCGACGGCTTCGGCCAGAGACCGCTGGTGATCGACGGGCAGGGTTCCGGCACCGAGACCTGCGTCAGCGACCACCGAGCCGAGCGCAGATGTCCGCTCGGCGCTGAGCAGCGCCCGGATAGTCGGGTGGTCCAGCACTTCACGCGCGGCATAGGCATCGAGGCGGGCCACGTCAGTGAGAGCTGAGAGGAGCGCGTTCGTATGCGGCCCGTCGGCGACAAGTTCCAGGGCGGCCAGGCCCGTCCGGGTCTGGAACACGGCGATCGAGGGTTCGGGATCGGCCAGGAGCAAGACGGCTGCGTGCTGGGCCTGGTCGACGTCGGCTCGCGCAAGTGGTGCCGCGACCTGGCGGCAGTGAGCGCGCAGGAGGGTGGCCACGGCCATCTCCCAGGGTTCCGTGGGCTGGGTGGTGTCGATCAGGTCGCGGGCCTGCTGGTCCAGGCCCTGCTCCATCAGGGCCATGATTTTGATCTGACGGCCGTCGAGGAGGCGGTTGCCGATGCCGCGGTGCTGGGCCATGGCGTCGGCGGCCTCGGTCCACCGCCCGATCTGGGCGAGGGCGCGGGCGCCGTCCACGAGCAGGGTGACGTACAGCTCCTGGCACACCGTGCGGTGGTCCTCGTCCGTGCCGGTCAGGGTCGAGAGGTCGACGGTGCGGCCATCGATATCGGTTTTGTTCCGGTGTCGGGCAGCGTCGTTGAGGCAGTGCAACAAGCTGTAGGCGAGTTCGCCGTGGCCGGCGCGGGTTTGCAGTCGGGCGAGGTTGACGAGCGGCATCAGCGACATGACGGCAATCCGTCCGCTGAGACGTCCGGCGTTGGCGAAGACCTGGTGCTGGCGCCAGCACAGATTCTCGGCTAAGCCGGGCAGTCCGACGTCGGAGGCGATGAGAGCCGCGTAGTTGAGGACCCCGCAGGCGCGGGCCACCAGGTCGTGGTGGCTCGCACCTGCCGGCGCGACGGTCAGCCCGGTGAGGTGGTTGATGCGCTCCTCCAAGGGGAGCGCGGGCGCCTTGGTGCGGCGGACCAGGGGGATGCGGCTGGCTATCGCGGGAATCATTGGCTCAGCCCTGGGATGCCCAGTCGACGACCAGTCGGCTGTAGGGCTTGTCGACGACGAAGCGCGGGTCGTCCGCCGTCAGCCGGTCGCGGGAGTCGGCGACGGCCATCCGGAAGCCCGGCTCGGGGACGTCGTTGCCGCCAGTCGCGTCCCAGGCGCGGATCTCGCTCACGACGCGCTCGGCGAGGTCGCCGCCGCCCTCGCCGTGGCCGATCACGCCAACCTCCCAGTACCGGCCCTTCTCGTCCTCACCCTCGCGGATGGTCAGGTACGCCAGCGATCCGCCGTCGAGGGCGGCCATGGAGCCCCACCCGAAGTGCGGGGTGAACCCGGGGCGCTGGCCCGGCAGGCGGGAGAGGCCATTGGGCAGCACGCAGGCCAGGTACAGGTACAGCCACTCCCAGGCGGAGCCCTGGCGGAACTTCACCCCGGTGTAGAGCTTGGTCTGCTGCTGGTCGAGGACGGTACGCAGGGCGTCGCGGTCGACGTCCTGCTCACTGAACGTCTCCAGGCGCACGTTGCCCTCGCCGGCCATCGGCACGAGGGTGTACACGTCGTCGCAGACGCCCTTGCGTAGCGGGATGAAGGTGGCCATCTCGCAGGAGACGGTCTTCCACATGTCCCCGTCGCGTTCGAAGGCGAAGGAGCGGGAGATGCTGCCGCGGATGCGCATCGGCAGGACCAGGCGTCCGCCGGGGGTGAGCTGGTCGAGGATCTTCACGGGGACGTCGCCGGCGCCGACGGTGAAGATGATCCGGTCGTAGGGGGCGTGCTCGGGCAGCCCGGCCGCGCCGTCGGCCATCACCGCGGTGGCGTTGTCGACGTCCGCCTCGGCGAGGTGCTTGCTCGCGCCGGCGACGAGGTCCTGGTCGACGTCGAGGGTCCACACCTGCCCGCCGGGGGAGACGATCTTGCCGAGGAGGGCGGCGTTGTAGCCGGTGGCCGCTCCAGCTTCCAGGACCTTGTGACCGGGCTGGGCGCCGAGCTGTTCGAGCTGGGTGGCGACGATGGACGGCGCGGAGATGCAGGAGATCATCTCCCCGTGCTCATCGTGCTTGATCGGGACCGCGTCCTCCTTGTATGCGCTCTCCAGGTCGACGCCGGGCAGGAAGGCGTGCCGGTCGGTGGTGCGGAAGGCGTCGATGGCCGCCTTGCTGCGCAAATGGCCGCTATCGGCGAGCCGTTGGGCGAGGGCTTCGCGCAGCTGGTTGGGGTCGGTTACGGGTGTCATGGTGGTCTCCATTCGAGGGAGGCTAGGGTCCGCGGAGGCGGACTTGCGGGTAGACACGGCAGCTCCTTCTCCGGTGGAGAAGGCGACGTGACGACCGAGCCACGCGGTGGCGGCCTGCGCGTCGGCAGGCACGCCTGCGCGGTTGAACGCGAAGATCGCGTGATGGGCGATGACGCCCCGGATTCCGCGTATCAGTCGGCCGTCGGCGGCGAGCCGGCGCAGGCGGCGGCCGGCGTCCTCGAACGCGGCGACGCGCTCGGCCCAGCCCGCCTCCGCGTCGGGGCGCAGGGCGGCGTCCGCGTTCATCAGCCGCCGCATCGCGGAAACGGCGTGTTCGAGGGCGGGGCCCTGGGGCGGGGTGACGGGGGGACGCAGGGCGGCCCACTGGGCGTACACGTCTCCGGCTTCGAACGGGTCCAGCCCGGCCTCGCGGATCATGGCGGACAGCAGCATCACGCTGCGTTCGCGGGCGCCGGGGGTGCCGGTCTCGGCGAGCGCGGCCGGGCTGTCGGCGCAGAACACGTCGTGCGCGACGGCCATGGCTTCGGGACCGCCGAAGGCATGGGTCTCCGGCTCGTACATCCCGCCCGTCCAGCCGGTGATTACGCGGTCGGCGACGAGCTGGTCCAGCAGGCCGGTGGCGGGCTGTTCGGTGCGCAGGCGCACGCCGGCGTCCTTGCGCAGGAAGTGGAAGCGGCGCCCGGACAGCGCGGTCGCCAGGGCCTGGGCGGCGCCCGCGTGCGGGGCGGGGAAGGCCACGGAGGCGTGCCACCAGGACGTGGCCGGAGGGTTCGGCAGGTTCTCGTCGTCGAAGGTCATGAGGAGATATCTCCTTGCGAGGCGGCAGGGTCAGGTGAGCAGGAGGGCGCGGGTCCAGCCGGTGGTGTCGGTGGCGCGCAGGGCGAGTTGGGCACCGGCGCGGCCTTCCATGAGCCCGGGTTTGGGTAGGCGCTCCCAGTTGGCGGCCAGCCGTCGGTGCAGGTCCTGGATGATGGGGGCGAAGCGTTCGGGGGCGGGGCTGTCGGCGGCGACCGCGCGGGTGAGGGTCAGCAGGCCGGCCCAGCCGTGGCAGAGGGTCGAGTCGGTGATGCGGGCGAGATGCAGCGGGTCGGTCAGGATGGTCGCGACGGTGTCCTCAGCCGCTTGGCGGCGGGCGGGGTCATCGAGGGCGATCGCGGCGAGCTGCTGGGCGCGGGCGATGCCGGGCTGGCCGTAGCACCAGGACTGGCGGGCCGGTTTCGCCTCTGGCGGCCGGTCGGCGTCCAGGTGCGCTGCGGTGGACCAGTAGTGGGCGCCGTGCCGGTCGAGCCAGGTCGCGAACGTGCCGACGGCTTCCTCCTGGCCGGGGACGCTGACGCCGGCGCGCAGGGCGAGGGAGAGCACGGCCAGGGGCCCCGCGATGCCGTGAGCCATGCCGTTGTTGCCGTGCCCGCCGGCCATCTCCTTCCCATCCGGGCCGACCGCCGACCACCACCCGGGCAGCATCCGGCCGTCACCGCGGGCAGGGTGTGCGAGCGCGACGAGGCATGCGAGCACGTCAGGCAACCGGGGCGCGATCGGGCGGCGGGTCAGCAGTAGTGCGGCGAGCCCGGTTAGACCGCGGATGAGGTCCCATTCGGCGAGGTGGGGCAGCACGCCGGTCGCCTGACGGCGGTGGGCGGCAGCGAGCCGGGCGTCCACGACGCGGTCGACGGCCGAGCGGACGTCGTCGCTGGCCCCGTGGGCGCGTGCCAGGACGAACTCCAGGGCTGGCGCGCCGTGGAAGAGGCTGGCGTTGCTTCCGGTGCTGACCCCGCGGGCGGTGGCCTGGGCGAGGTGGCGGCGGGCGGTGGACAGGTCACGGCGCTCGATGTCGAGCAGGGCCATCCCCAGGGGCCCCTCGGACAGGTCCTGCGTACGGGGCACGGTCGTTGTGGTCATGAGCGCCTGGCCAGGGGGACGACGATGCTGTGGGCCCGGCCGCCGATCCACCCGTCGGCGTCCGGCGGGGGCGCTTCATGCAGGGTGGCGATGCTGAAGGGGTTGGCGTCCAGGTGCGCGCGCAGGAGGTCGAGGTCGACGTCGCGGGTGAGGTCGAGGGGCAGCTGCTGGTCGTCCTCGGCGAGCAGGATCCGTTCCGGCACCCGGGACCGAGAGCGCCAGGCATGGAGTTGGTCCGCCCACTGCTGGAGTGGTGCGGTGCGGGCGGGCAGCGTGCGGCTGCGGATCTTCCACCGGGCGGCGGTGAGGATGGTGCGCCGGTAGGTGAGGGCCGGGGTGAAAGGCAGGGTCCAGGCGGCGCCCCAGTCGAACCAGGTCACCTGAGGGGAGGTGGCTCGGCTGATCTCGCCGAGGAAGCGGGCCATCGGCGGGGTGTAGTTGTTCCACAGGAAGTTGATGGCTGTGGGGGCCAGCAGCTCCAGCGGCTTGCCCGTCGCCGTTTCCACCAGCTGGGGGCGGCCGTCCGCGAGGGTGACCGACAGGTCGCGGGGGAAGAGGACGTGCGGGGCGGGGTGGCGGAATTCGCCGATGCTGACGACGCGGGGCAGGGCCTGGGGCGCGCGGGTGAGCAGGTCGGCCGGCACACGCCCGGCGTGGAAGGAGAGCTGCGCGAGTTCCGCCTGCGGATCGACCGTGGGCAGGTTCGCGTACGCCGTCTCGGTGCCGGGGAACAGGTGCCAGAACCGGCCGGTCATCGATCCGGCCGAGCGGGAGACGGTCAACACGCGCAGCCGGAAGTGGCCCCGGTCCAGGGCCGGAACAGAGGGCGCGTGGACCTGCGCGGCCAGTTCGAGGTGGGGCGCCAGGTCGTGAGGTTTGGCGCCGGCCGCTGCTTCCAATTCCTCGATCATTGCCCCGGTCACCGCGACGGTGCGGCTGCCTTCGGCGGCGGCGGTGCCGGCCAGCTCCAGCAGCAGGCGGTCACGTCGGGACATCGGCCGAGGTGGTTCGCTCGCCGTCACGAATCCTGCAGGGAAGCCCACGCCCCGGTCGGGATCCGTGGCCACGTCCACCGGTACCGCGGTGTTTTCGCCGTAGCGCTCGGAGAAGTGCTCGATCCACCGCCGCCAGGTCGGTGTCCCGGTCGGATGGGTGGCCAGGCGGGCCAGAACGGTCGCGGCAGTCTCCACTTCGGTCAGCACCTGCGCGGGCAGCCGCACGTCGGCGTCCAGCCGCAGGTCGCACGCTGCCTGCCGGTCGGCTGCCTGAGCGCGCGCCGCGGGCGGTAAGACGTCGGTGGGGTCGGCGACGGTGGCGGGCGCGCGCAGCGAGGAGCGCAACAACCGCACCCGCAGCAGTTCACTGAGCAGCTGGTCGCGCGCGGTGCCGCTTACGGCTGGGAACTCCGCGGCCAGCTTGTCGGACAACTGGCGGCATCCGATCGGCGATCGCGCCAGGTCGAGTACGAGACGCAGCGCGGAGCCCAGGGTGAGGCGGAACTCGGCGTCGCCCTCGGACGGCACGTGGATGTGCTGATCGCGCTGATAGATCAGGGTGTTGACGCAGACCTCGGCGTCGGCCATGCGCGCCGCGTCGCTCTCCCAGGCGCTGAGCACCTCATCGAGCCCGACCGGATCGGGGCGGACCACGGCCTGGTGCTCGTCACCGATGCGGACGGACGTAGTCTGGTCGAAGCCGAGCGGGGCGACGCCGGCGAACAGGCCGTAAGGCGTGGAGCGGCGTGCGTAGCGGATCGCGTAGCGGGCGGTGGCCAGCGCCGCCCGGCGCATCCGGCGCACCTTCGGTGTGCGGCCATCGATGATGGCCTGTACCTGGGCCGCCAGGTCAGGGCTCGCCTGTGACACGGTCCGACGGAAGTCAGTGTCGGACCACACCGTGCTCAGCCACGCGCGCCACTCGTTCACGGGCGCTATGGCCATCGGCCAGGGCGGCATGGCGGGCTCGGTCGTGTGCACCGCGGCGCGCAGCATGGCCTGCCCCGCTCCCTCGTACAGGCTGGGCCGATGCCGTGTCATCCGAGCTCTCCTCATCTTCTGCGTGGCGGGCGGGGCGGGCCGGCCGGGGAGAGCCCCGTCCGGCCCGCGTTGCCGGGATCTCCCGGTTTACGAGGTGGTGCAGGCGCTGGGGCAGGAGCTGCCGCAGGTGTCGCCCGTGCTGCACATCAGGACCGTCTCGGTCGCCGGCGTGCCCTCGATGAAGGTGATGTCGAGTCCGAACGGGTCGGCCTCGGTGGTGGTTGCCAGGTCCGACTGCACGGGGGCGGTCGGCCTCTCCGTCTGCACGGCGGTCATGCTTGCCTCCTAGTGGCGATGGGTGGTGCGGGATCCCGGGACCCGGTCGGGGCCCGGAGCTTGGTGCCAGACGGTGGCGGGCGGAGACACCGCCTGGGCCAGGACGTCTGGGAGTCGGTGTCTGGTGCCGTCAGGCTGCTGCGGGCCGTGCCTGCGGGTGGTTCTTCGCGGCCTTGTCCAGCACCCGGGTGAAATGCTCGGCGCGCTCGTCGCCCTCGGCTTCCTGCGCGCGGAGGTCGCCGAACCGGCGCCAGTATCGTCGGCAGACGTCGCTTTCCATGAGCTGCGCGGCGTACCACGGCAGGTGCCCGGAACGAACGAAGCCGAGGCGGTCGCGCAGGCTGAGCATGCAGATGAGCTGGTTGGCCTTCAACAGCTGCATGTACTCCTCGACGTCCATGCCCTCGGGCGTCCAGAGCTTGGTGAGATCGGGGGTGGTGGACATCTGGGCCAGCCAGTCGAGCTGGTTCCGGGCGAGGACCGCCTCGTTGCGCTCGGTCTGGTGGCGTGCGTCCTGCTTGAGCCGGGCGGCTCCGACCACGGCGGTGGTGAAGGCGACGGCGGTGCCTGCAGCGAGGACGGCCGTGGTGAGCTTCATATGGAACGGTCCTTTCTGAATGTGGAGTTGTGGACGAGCGTCCGGCTGGTGAGGTTTTCGGGGTTCCGCTTCTTCATGCGGCTCTTGCAAGCACGACGGCCGGGGCTTCTTCGGCATGACGATCCGAGGTGTACCGGCGACGGACCGATTCCAGGGCGACAGCGATGGGCGGCAACCCGACGTCGGCCCTTCGCTCGTCCACTGATTCAGGCGCGCGCAGTGGGTACAGTTCGATGCCGTCGGCTCGAAGGAGGAGCTGGGTTCCGTACTCCTGCTGGTGCCTGTTGTTGATCAAAGCGCGGTCGTGCAGGTGCGCCCAGTGCTGGATGAGTGCATCGCCAGACTTGACCGCACGCTCCAAGAGGATGGCCGCGGCGCGTTGGAAGTCGGGTTCGTCGTCGCTGTGAAGAGCGATGCTCCAGGCGGCGCGGGCAGCAGCAGGTCCGACGAGGTGGTGGCCGGGCCACTCGTGTTCGCCCAGGATGCGGCGCAGCACCTTGGTGTTGGCGTGGTCGGCGTGCCGGCCTTGGCCGAGTTGGACGGCGTTGAGCTGATTGCGCAGTCGGCGGGCCCGGTGCGCGGCCGACGCCTGGGCGCGGGCGATCAGCTCGCGAGCAAGGTCGGGTCGCTGTGGCGCGGCGGTCGTCACGCGCTGCCCCGATCGTCTGGGGCTGCCTTCGGCTCGTAGACCCGGCAGCCGATCAGTGCATGGAGTCCGGACCGGTGCTCGGCAGCCAGTTCCAGGCGGGCGACTCGGTCACCCTCCCGTCCAGTGCCGGAGCCCCGCACGTCCCAGCCCATGTCGGTGAGCCGACGCAGCAGGGCGGCGGTGGGCTCGGCTTCGAGTCCGTGACGGGCCAGGGTTTCGGCCCGTACGAGGGGGAGGTCGAGTCGGACGGCGAAGTCGGATGCCCACAGGGTGATCAGCCGGGTGATGTCATCGGGCTGGTCGGGCAGGGTGTGGACGCAGCCCAGGTGGAGGCAGGGGCCCTCGCCCCAGCTGAGATTGGGGGCGCGCTCGGGGATCATGCAGGCCAGTAGTTTCCCGTCCTCGAACAGGCCGGCTGGCTTCGCCTGCGGGTTGCGGAAGAGTGCTGGGATGTCGACTTGGGCGGGTACCGGAAGACCGCGCAGGGTGAGCCAGCGCTGCCGGTCCTGCACGAGGGCGGCGGCTTCCTCGCGTTCGGCGTCCGTGCGTAACGTGCGGACCTCGTATGCGGCGACCAGGGGTGCCGGGGCGAACGACGCCGTAGCCGGTCGTTCCCCGCGGGCCAGGGGAGTCGGGGGCCGGTTCACTGGTTCGCTCCGCTCCGCGTCGCGTGGGCCTGCTCGAGTGTCAGCAGGTTCCAGCCATGGGCCAGGATTACCAGGTGGGTGGTGTCCTGTGCGCCCGTGTCGGTGAGGAGCTGGTCGAGTGCGGCGCGCAGGTCGGCCGGGGCGAGCTTGGCGGCGACGGCGATGTCGCGGGCGTCGCTGTGCTCGGCGACGGCTCGGAGCAGCAGCAGCTCGTCCGGGCTGAGCATCGGTGCCGGCCTGTCGGCCGTGGGCGGGGCCACCTGCTGGGCGGCGAGCAGGCGGTGCACGATCACCGGGGGCTTGCAGCGGGGCGGGCAGTGGAGGCTCTCGCGGATGTCGCGGATGTACTGGCGGATGGTCACAGGTGACAGTCCGGTCTGGGTGGCGATCTCTTGGGCCGTGAGGCCGTTGGCGAGGTGCTGGGCGACGCGCTGCAGGGTCGGCGTCAGGGGTGTGATCGGTGCGCTGGTCGTCACGGGCGGGGTCACAGTGTCTCTCTCGGCTGGGTGGATGGTCACTGGAAGGGGTGCCGCCGGTCCCCGCGGGGGACGGGGGCCGACGGCACGGGCCCGGGCGCGGCGGTTGGGATTCACGGGGTGCCGCGCACGGGGGCTCATGCGGCCGTGGGGTCTGGTCGTGCCCAGGCGGATTCGGCAGCGAGGTGTTCAGACCACTGGATGTGGTCCTCGTCGAAGGCGGCGTCGGCCAGGCGTATGCGCTGGACTTCGCCGGTTCCGGCCGGTGGGTAGGTGTGCTGGATGTCGCGCCACAGGCGTTGGAGGACGTAGTCGCGGTCGAGGGCGTGGGCGCCGTGCAGTTCCATGGCGTCCTGGGCAGACTGCACGGCCCACTGGTGGCCGAGGTATTTCGAGTTGATCAGGTCGGCGTCGCAGGGTAGCCCCTGGTCGAGCAGGTGCACGGACTGGTAGGCGAGTATCCGGCCGGCGCGCAGGCGGGCCTCCATGCCACCGACACGGTCTCGTGGTACGGCCAGGTCGGACAGGGTGCCCCGGTAGCGGGGACGGGTCTTGAGATGGGCGGTGGTGGTGGCAACGACCGCCTCATGGATGCCGAGGCTGACGGCGGCCAGATTGGGTCGGCCGTACAGGATGCTGCTGCTCTGGGCCACGGCCAGCCCTTGGCCGACCTCGCCGACCACGTTGTCCGCGGGGACGCGGACGTGGTCCAGGTCGAGACGGCCGGCGGAGAAGCCATGCAGACCGAGGCCGGGGCGGTGGTCGGATACCGAGAGCCTGCGGCGGCCTGATTCGACCATGAACGCCGTCAGCGCCTGGGAGGTGCTCACGTCTGTCCCGGCCGTGCGGGCAACGACGAGGTGGCCATCCGCGAGGTGGCTGTTGCCGATATGGATCTTGCTGCCGGTGATCACCCACTCGCTGCCCACGTGTTCGGCGACGGTTTCGATGCCGCCGATGTGTCCGCCGGCTTGCGGTTCGGTCACCGCGATCGACAACAGCAGTGAACCGTCCGCGACACGGGGCAGCCAGCGGCCCTTCTGCTCGTAGGTGGCGAAGTGCAGCAGGGCGCCGACAGGGATCAAGGTGGCCTGCAGGATGGTCGCGGCAGCCGCCGAGACCCGCGCGATGCGGTGGACCAGGATCGTCTTGGCCACGTGCCCGGCGCCCAGCCCGCCAAAAGCGGATGGGACGGTGACGGCGAACCACCGCCGTGCGGCCATCAGGTCGGCGACCTTGCGCTCCACCCTGCCCGGTGCGGCCTCCATGCGCGCGGCACGCGGCGCGACGTGCTCGGCCGCGAAGGCGTCCGCCTCGTCCCACAGCAGTTCGTGGCGGGCGGTGAGGTAGGGACGCAGCGCCGGTGGCGGTGTGGTGGGCGTGGCGGACATGATCTCCCTCTCCCTGGGTGAAGGTCGCGCTGCGGAGCGGCCGGGGATCGTCTACGGCTCCCGGGTGGGGGTGTGCAACGGCTTAACGGACGGGTGTGCGGGCGATGTGGTCCATCAACTGGTTGCCGGCGTTGATCACGATGTCCCGCAGACGCCGGGCCTCGCTCAGGGGCCGCTTCTCCGGGTCTATGACGCACACCGTGCCCAGCACGGTGCCGCTGTCGTGGATCAGTGGGGCGCCGAAGTAGGAGCGGATCCCGACGGCGTCGACCACCGCGTTGCCGCTGAAACGCGGGGACGCGTGCACGTCGTGCAGCGGAAGGGCCTTCTTACGGGCCATGACCTCGGGGCACCAGCCGTGGTCGCGGCTCATGGTGCGGCCGACGATGACGTACCCGCTGTCCGCGGGCGGCTGGTGCAGTCCGACGAAGGTCTGCTCCTCCAGGAAAAAGTTGACGAACCCGTACAGGAACCCGGCCCGCTCAGTCATGTCGCGGGCCAGGTCGTCGAAGTCCTCGTTGGCCACGGTGGGAACGCCCAGCCGTGCGAGCAGCTCGTAGCGCTGCGCCAGCTCCGCTTGTTGGGTCGGCTGGTTGGTGAGGGCGGCGCTTGGCGGGGTGAACGGTGCGCGGGTGGCGTCCCGCATGTCGCGTCGCGGCAAGGATCGTGCGGGCGGGGTGGCCTGCGGTGTGCGGTAGGGGTCGGTGGGGTGCTGTGACATCAGGCGTCCTGGAGGGTGGTGGAAGGGGCGTGACCAGCGCGGCACGTGGCGGCGTTGTTCACGGCGTGGTCGACGAGGGTCAGCAGGACGCCGGCGACGTGGTTCGGGTCGCGGGCGTCGCAGGTGACCACGGGTACGGAGGCGGGCAGTTCGAGGGCGGTGCGGACCTGCTCGGGGTGGTAGCGGTGCGCGCCGTCGAACTGGTTGACGGCGACGACGAAGGGCAGGCCGATGTCTTCGAAGAAGCTGACGGGAGTGAAGCTGCTCTCCAGACGGCGGGTGTCGACCAGGACGACCGCGCCGACGGCGCCGCGGGAGAGGTCGTACCAGAGGTCGACGAACCGGTCCTGGCCGGGCGTGCCGAACAGGAACAGCTCCAGGGGCGTCGGCGCGTCGGGCAGGCTCAGGCGGCCGAAGTCGAAGGCGACCGTGGTGGTCTGCTTCGCCTCGATGCCCGCCAGGCTGTCCACGTCCGCGCTCGCCTCGGTCAGGTACTCCTCCGTGCTCAGCGGCGTGATCTCACTGACGGCGCCCACTGCGGTGGTCTTGCCCGCGCCGAAGCCTCCGGCGATCACGATCTTCAGCACAGTCGGAGCACCGGCCCGCGGGAGCGGCGAACTACGCAGCACCGCGGCCGGGTCATCCGGCCTGGGGATAGGCGACGGCATCAGGCCACTTCCTCTTCAAGCCCGCAGAAAGGGCTGCCAGCAGTTGGGTAGACGGACCAGATCCCGCACCGGTATCGGCATAGGACTGGGTCAGGGGGACGACCAGGGCGTCGGCGTCCAGGAGGTCGGAGACGAGCACCTTGACGGCGGTGACGGGCCGGCCAAGGCGGCCCGCCAGCTCGACCACCGACCGTCGGCGCTCCCGGCACAGGGCGAGAATCTCCTCGCACTCCTCGGCCTGCGTCGGGCCGGGCCTTCCCGGTCCCGCCTCCAGCACGGTTTCCAGACCGAGCAGGTGCCGCGGCTTGGTCCGCCCGCGCGTCAGGGTGTAGGTCCGCACGAACGCCGACTCCTCGGCCGCGGGACCGTACGTGGTCACCGGACCTCTCCGCCCGTGCCGACACGGACGGGGATCAGCATGTACGGGGCGAACTTCTGGACTAGGCGCCCCATCTCGAACCCGACGGTGCCCGCGTCGGCGTCCCTGGCGGCGATGACGGCGAGGATCGTGTCCACCTCCCCGCGTTCGTTGCCGGGGTGGGTGTCGAAGGCCGCGCTGCGCCCGGCGCTCTGGACGAAGAACAGGCAGTCGTCGCGCTCGATGATGACCTGCCGGGCCGGCCTCTTCTTCCTGCTGGGGCCGGTGATGTTCGCCGCGAGGGAGGCCACCCCGCTGAAGGCGGCCGACAGTTCGTCTGCCCAGTCCTTGTCGACGTCGCTGTCCAGCAGCCGCAGTCCGTCGCGCGAGATCAGGACGGCGTGCGTGACGCCCGGTGTCTCGGAGGCGAACTGACGCAGCAGCCAGACCATGCTGTCCCGCTGTCCGCTTGTGGTCGTCGCGGATGCGGGCGTGCCGCCGGTCACGTTGCTCATCGCGGGGTGGGTGCTCATAGGGATCGCTCCAGAAGGGGGAAGGGCCAGCGATGTACCTGGCCACCGGGAACGCGGAAGGACGAGGGTCAGGGTTTGGGGTGCTCTGTCGAGACGGTGGGGGAACCGGCGGTCCCGCCGGCCTGGAGGCCGTTGCGGAAGGCGGCTGCGAGCCCTGGCGTCGCCGCGGCCACGGGGGCTTGCTCCCGCTCGTGTGGTGGACGGAAAGATCCCGTCCGGCGTGTGCGCGTGGGAAGAGCGGGCGCGTCGGCAGAGTCGCCAGCCGATGCGGCTTCCGGCGTCCCTGTGATGCCGGGGCGTGCGACCTGACCCGCCCCCGGGGTGGCAGGAGTCGCGGCAACCTGCTGCGGCTGCCGCCCGGAGGGCCGGACTTCCTCGGGCGGCAGCGCGCCCGCGTCGTCTACCGGTGGAATCGCTACCAGAAGCCGTGCCGGTATGACGACCAGGGCAGTGGTGCCCCCCGTCACGTTCTCCTGCAGGAGGACGGACAACCCGTGTGACCGGGCGATCAGCGCGGCGACCAGCAAGCCGAGTTGTCCGGCCCGGACTTGACCGCTGACGTCGACCTCGTCCGGGGCCTTGAGTAGATGGTTCATCTGCGCCCGCGTCTGCGGATGCATGGGGATGGCCCGGTCCTCGACCTCGATGGCCAGCCCGTTCGCCACCCGCTGCGCCCGCACCATCACCTTCGTCGCCGGATCGGAGCACTCGCAGGCGTTCTCGATCAGCTCGGCCAGCAGGTGCGTCAGGTCCGGACCCACATGGCCGGGCAGACCCAGCTCGGCGCCCACGGACCCGGCCGCGACAGCGACCCGCGGATATTGCACGACCTCGGAGACGGCGCCGCGCAGGGCTGTCGTGACAGGAACGGGCCGGCGCACGCTGCGCAGGGACTGCCCGCCCAGCACCGCCGTGCTCTCCACCTGGCGGCGCATCCGCGTCACGAGGTGATCAATCTCGAAGATTGCGGCCAGCAGCTCCGGGTCGTCGGTCAGCATCTCCAGCCGACTCAGTGCCTGGAGTGCCTTGCTGACCAGGGTGTGCTCCCGCATGGCCAGGCGGCGCAGTACCTCCAGGAGGACTACGGACTGGGACTGGTCGTGCACGCGGATCAGCGACGCGATGGCCTGCGCCTGGAGGGCACTCAGCGCGTCGTCGATCTCGGCGTTCGCAGTGGGCGACTGCGGCGTCTGCGGGTCCGGCAACGGTGGGCGCTTTCCACGGCACAGCTCGTCCGCCGACCATTGCACCGATTTCTCGACGGCTGCCGCTGCCCCTGCGACCGCTTTCAGTGCCGCAGTCTGGGACTCCTCCACGGCCGACTGCACGGCTCTGGCGACGGTGCGCGCTCCGCGTGCCGCCACCGTGACGACGCCCGCCAGTCCGCAGATGAGGCCGGCCAGGACCCAGCCGGGGCCTACTGCGGACACCGATCGGAGAGCGAAGGCGGCGACCAGCACCGCGGCCAGGAACACCAGGGGCAGTGCCACGGCGCGCCGGGCGAGGTGCAGCGTGTTCGCGTCGACCGGGGGCCGCCGTCTGCGGTGGCCGGTAGCGGCTGGCCGTGCCGGGAAGGCGCTGTCAGACATCGGAATCCTCGTCAAGGGGTGGGGATGGTTAAGCGTGCTGCGGCGTCAGGTCTGCGGCGCTCTGGCGCGTGCTGCGGGAGGTCGAGCGGGGCGCCGGAACCGCCACCGCGCCGTGCTGGCGGGAGGGCCCCGTCGTCAGGTGCTGAAGGAGCAGGACGCTCTGGATCAGGCCCATGTGGCTGAATGCCTGCGGGAAGTTCCCGAGCTGGCGCTGCCGGACGGGGTCGTACTCCTCCGCCAGGAGCCCGAGGTCGCTGCGCAACACCAGGAGGCGCTCGAACAAGGCACGGGCTTCATCGAGGCGGCCGGTCAGGGCCAGGCCATCGACGAGCCAGAAGGAGCACAGGACGAAGGTGCCCTCATTGCCCTTCAAACCGTCCACCCCAGTGCGCTTGCCGCGGGTCCGATACCGATGCACGAGCCCGTCGTCCGTGGAGAGTTCACGATGTACGGCGTCCACGGTGCCGATGACGCGTGGGTCGTCGGGCGGCAGGAAGCCGGTGCGGGGGATGAGTAGCGTGGCGGCGTCCAGTCCCTTCGAGCCGTAGGACTGGGTGAAGGTGTTGCGCACCGGGTCGAAACCTTTGTCACAGACCTCCCGGTGGATCGTCGCCCGCAGTTCGACCAGGGGGGCCAGGTCCATGTCGAGCGCGCCGGCTTCGGTCAGGCGGATGGTGCGGTCGACCGCCACCCAGGCCATCACCTTGGAATGGACGAAGTGCTGGCGGGCCCCGCGGATCTCCCAGATTCCCTCGTCGGGCTCCTGCCAGCGCTGCGCCAGGTGCTCGACGAGCCGCTGGTGTAGGACTGCGGTGTCGGCGCAGTGGGCGACACCGCTCTGATGCGCGAGATACAGGGTGTCGATCACCTCGCCGTACACGTCCAACTGCAGCTGATCCGCCGCGCCGTTTCCGACCCGGACCGGGGCCGAGCCCTCGTACCCGGGAAGCCAGGGAAGCTCCCGTTCCCGCAGATCACGCTCCCCGGTGATCCCGTACATAATCTGCAGGTTCTCCGGGTCGCCAGCCACCGCACGCAACAGCCAGCGCCGCCATGCCTGCGCCTCTTGCCGATATCCGGTCCCCAACAGCGCGGCCAGGGTCGTGGCGGCGTCGCGTAGCCACGTGTAGCGGTAGTCCCAGTTCCGTCTGCCTCCGATCTCCTCCGGCAGCGACGTGGTCGGCGCCGCGACGATCCCGCCGCTCGGCCCGTACGTCATCGCCTTCAGCGTGATCAAGGACCGGACCACAGCCTCACGGTAGGGCCCGCTGTAGGTGCACTCCTGTGTCCAGTCCTGCCAGAAGGCGAGCGTCTCGGCGAGCGCGGCCTCCGGATCAAGAACGTCGGGCGCGGCGGCGTGGGACGGGCACCAGCTGAGCACGAACGCCACGCTCTGCCCGGCCCCGATGACGAAGGTGCCGACGACCACGCTGTCCTTCTCCACCTGCGGAACGCAAGTGTCAAGCCACAGAGCGTCCGCGCCGGCCTCCGCGACCATGCGCCCACCGACCTCGTGGATCCACGGGCTGATGCTGCCGTACCCCAGCCGAGGACGCATGGCCGAGACCATCTCCACCTCGCCGCTCAGGCCCTCGACGATTCGGATCACCTGCGGGGTGCCGTCGCGCGGCGGCATGAAGTCCAGGACGCGGACCGAACCCGCCGGGGTGCGCCACACCGATTCGAGGACGAGCGAGTCACCGCGGTACTGGCGCTCAGCGACCTTCTCTGAACCGCTCCGGCCTGCGGACGAGGCCGGAGCGATCTGCCAGGAGCCGTGCTCCTGCGTACCCAGGAGCCCGGCGAAGACAGCTGGCGAGTCGAAGCGGGGCAGGCACAGCCAGTCGATCGAACCGTCATCGCAGACGTGGGCGCTGGTCTGCGTGTCGCCGATCAGGCCGTACTGCTCGATTCGCGGAAGCCGTTTCATCGTGTGGATCTCCGTGAGTCCCGCAGGTCCGGGGTCGTATCGGGGCCGTCGCAGCGGCTGGGAACGGTGGGCGGAAGGCAGGCCGGTGTTCGCCGGGGAGAGGAGGAGCGTTACCGGGCGGCGGCAGGTGCTCGGCGGCTCGTGCAGGGTCGGCCGCCCGCTCGCCGCGAAGCATCAGCCAGACCATCGGCCCGAGAACCAGAGCGATGACGACGGCACCGGTCACCGTCATGTCCGCGGCACCGAAGCAGCGAAGACCAGGCAGGTCAGGGCGAGGGCGAAGACGGCACCGCGCAGCACGTTGACCGTCGGCCTCGGCCAACGCTGCCTGCCCTCCCCGCTGATCGGCCCGGGACCGCCGCGTTCCACGTAAGCCGTCAGTTCCTGGGTGGCCTCGGCGAGCCTGACCAGGTACACCCGGCTCGACACATAGCCCTCGGGGACGCTGCCGGAGCAAAGCTGCTGCGCACGCAGCAAGGCGGGAACATCCGGAGCGGTCCGTGCGCCCAACTGGGCAATGTGACCGCGCAGAAGGCGAACGAGGTCCTCCACGTCGGCAGCGCTCTCGGGTAGTGGTGAATCCTCGCCCAGTACCAGCGTCACCGTCTCCGACGCGGCCACCACGTGATCGCGCTCCGGCGCCGGCGCCTCGGTGACGGGTGCTTGCCGCCCGCGCACGCTCGCGAGCTGGTTGCCGTCTCGGCGAGGGTGCAGCGAAAGGCGCATGACACAACTCCTGTTCGGATCAGGCCAAAGTGAGCCGAGATCGCCCGTCGGAGGCGTCAGTCGGCGTGCGATGTGAGTGATCTGGCCGCTACGTTGAGCGAACCGCGAATCCCGTTCGAGGGGTATGCCTTCGCGGACGGGAAGGCCGCCAAAGGCGCCAAAGATCATTTCGGAACCGAGGGGCAGTCCATGGCCCGTGAACGCAACGTCGCCCTTGCCGCACTCCTGCGCGAAGCAGGCTGGTCCCAGCCGCAAGCAGCCGCTGCCGTCGCCAGGGTGGCCGCGGAGTGCGGAGTGCGTGAGCTGGAGGCGATCTCTCGCTCGCACGTCTCCATGTGGGTGCTCGGCACGAAGCCGAGTGGCGGAGCGCCGCATATCCTGCGCGAGACGCTGTCCCGCAGACTCGGCCGCCGGCTCTCCCTGGCCGACCTGGGGCTGGAAGAAGAGCCGACAGGCACGACCGACACCGGATCCGACTGGAGCGTCGACTCTCTGACTGCACTGGCCGAGCTGGGAAGCGACGATCTCGACATGCACCGACGCAAGCTGCTGGCTACCGCCGCCTACTCCGCAGCCGGTCTCGCCCTGCCCACCACCTCGTGGTGGGCAGCCGCCCCCGCCGCAGCGGCGAGCCGCCGACCGGCCTCCTCGCGCTCGGTGACCCAAGCCGACATCGATGACGTCCGCGACCTCACTGTCTACTACTCCGCACGCGACCAGCAGCGAGGCGGCGCAACCGGCCGCAAAGCCCTCGCCAGCCACTTGCTCGACGAGGCAGTGCCGCTGCTCGGCGGCCGATTCCGTACCGATCAGCTCCGCCGCGTCGCGCACTCCGCCGTCGCAGAGATGACGTACCTCGCCGGCTGGATGGCCTTCGACGCCGGCGAACACCGCACTGCCCAGCGCTACCTCACCATTGCCGCCAGGATCGCGGCGGAAGCCGGCGACGGACCGCTCGGCGGCCACGTCCTGCGCGCCCTCGCCCACCAGGCCGTCGACCTCGGGCACCCGCGCAGGGCACTCGCTCTGGCGGACGCCTCGATGTCCCGCGACCGCTACGGCCAGGCCAGCCACCGCGAGAGGGCGCTGCTGGCGATCGTCCACGCCCGCGCACTTGCGGCCGACGGCGACCGAGCCGGCACCCTCGCGGCCATCAGCCGCGCAGAGCGAGACCTCGCCCGGGCCGACACCAACGAAGCGCCTGCCCGCGTCGGCTTCTTCCAGGAAGCCTCCCTCGCCCACGAGACGGCCTGCGCTCTGCGCGATATAGGTCAGCCCCTCGACGCGGAGATCCACTTCAAGCGGAGTGTGGCCACGCGCCGGCGTCAGCAGTTCGCCCGTACCCACAGCGTGACGCTCGGCTACCTCGGCGCCGTCCAGGTCCAGCGGGGAAACCTCGACGAGGCGTGTGCAACCTGGAACGAAGCACTTGACGCCATGACGGGCGTCCAGTCCGGCCGGACGCGTGACGTCATCGTCCGAATCCAGAGCGACCTCTCGCCCGTGCGGCAACGCGGAGGCCGCCATGTCACCGCGCTGGACCGCCGGGCACGCGGCATGCTCCGGGCCATAGGCTGATCGCGACGCGGACGTTCGATGCCTCATGGCAGCCCGCGGACCAGCTTCGTCCGAGGAGAGGAACCAATACCGGTGACGACGTACGAGGTCGAATCGATCGCAACGGTCGTCGGCGGCCACACCCGCGTCCAGGACGATTACCAGGGCGGGGTCCAGTCGGTGATCCGACTCAACGAGGCGTACCCCCTCGAAACCCTGCTGGGAATCGACGAGTTCTCCCACCTGACTGTGACGTGGCGCTTCCACCTGGCACAGCCCGAGGACGTGCAGCTCCACGCCCGCAGCCCCAGGGGCAACGTGCGGTGGCCGGCGACCGGAACCTTCGTCCACCGAAACCATCGGCGCCCCAACCAGTTGGCTGTCAGCTACCCGAGGCTGCTGAGTGTGGACGGCCGCGACCTTCTGGTGACCGACCTCGACGCGGTCGACGGGACGCCGGTGATTGACCTGGCCCCCTACTTTCAGGAAATGGGGCCCCGAGGTTCTGTCCGTCAGCCCGCCTGGCCGGGCGAGATGCTCGCCGACTACTGGCGCGACGCAGCGGAGCGCCCGTAGGCAGGCTTGTCGTAACTCCACGACGCTGCAGCCACTGCGGGTGTACACCACGCTCTGCCCGCGGGGACGCGGAAGGTAGACCAGGAAGTACGAGCGGCCTCGCTGACGCCGCCCTCCCCAAAGAGGTCTCGCGTGAGGGCCGTGCCTCAACTCGAAGTTGTCATTCGATTCTTCCGAGCGCAGCGTCGCTGACGATGAGTCGCCGTCGGCCTTCGTGTCGGCCCCGGGGAACGGCGTCGAATGCCGGCACATGATGGTGGTCCTTTCGGGTCTCGTCAGAGGCGGGGGAATGCCACTACGCGGAGTGCAGGATCGTGACCCAAACGTCTTTGCCGTGGGCCGTGGACGAGCAGCCGTATCTGTCGCTGAGCGTCTTGATCAGCATCAGGCCGCGACCGCCCTCGTCGTTTTCGCCTGCCGAGACGGCGGCTGGGAGCCAGGGGTGCGGGTCACTGACGCACAGGAAGACCCCGTCGGGGGTCCGGGTGAGGACGACCTTCACTGGAACCGAGGACTCATCCTCCTTGCGGGCGTGCTGGAAGGCGTTCGTCAGTAGCTCGGACGCAGTGAGAGTGACCCGCCAGTCGAGTTCGGTCAGGCCCCACAGACGGAGGCACGCACTGACGAGGTCACGCACGCCCGAGACGGCAGCGGCTGTCAGAGCGACGTCGATTTCGCATGCTCCGGAACGCGTCCGGACCGCAGCGCTTGTGCCATCTGAAGCGGGCTGTTGAGCCCTCATCAGGTCTGCCTTCACGGGGAGTCCCTCGTTCGACGAAATCTCTCCAACCGGCGCCGGATGCGGTGTGTACTGGGGTGGCGGCCGTGAGAAGCTGTTGTCTTTCCGGACGTGAGGGCTGCGTTTTCGCTGGTGGGGCATAGGTTCGGCGATCTCGTGGGAGTGACGGCTTGTCGTGTCGTCG
>NZ_JBITRU010000047.1:0-43410 GCF_044540255.1 Streptomyces sp. NPDC086080 | reverse complement strand
GTCCGCTCGGGATACGTCTCACCAGCTATGTGCCCGCTCGCCACAAGATCAGGACCCTACCCGACCAAGATCACACTACGGAAGCGACGTTGGTCTGGTGGCAGACCGTCTGGGCCGCCAGGAGATCCTCCGACGGGACTGCCCGCCGGCCTTCTGGTGGATCCTTGGCGAAGCAACTCTGCGGCAAGTGGTGGGTGGCCAGCTGTCATGCGTGGGCAACTCACCGCACTGCTGCCACTGGTAAATACACGCCACACGACCATCCAAGTAAGCCCGTTCGAAGCGGACGTTTGTGCCCTGATGACCGGGACGCTCATCCTGCTGGCCCTCCCGGACCACTCGACCACCATGTACCAGGAGGGCGCTGGGTACGGCGAAATCATCGACGATCGAGAAGCCGTCACACGGCACGTGCAAGAGTACGATCTGAAGAAAGCCTGCGCTCTCTCGCCGCACGAGTCGGCAACGCTGATCGAGACGATGCTGGAGACATACGAGCCATGCGAGCCACCCCGGACCTGAGCGCCACCTGGCGCAAATCCTCCTACAGCGATGGCCAGGCGGGCGGTGAATGCGTCGAGGTCTGCGACGACTTCCCCGGCGCGGTCCCCGTCCGCGACAGCAAGGACACCACCGGCCCTGTCCTGATGCTGGACGGAGCGGCCTGGCAGCCGTTCGTCGATGGCATCAAGGACCGTTCCCTGTAGGAAGAACGAGAGGTCAGCCCCTCAGCGCGTCCGTCGCCTGCCCCGCCACCGGGATGCTGCCGACCGACGGCGCCTGGGCGACCGGGCCGGTGACCGAGCGGGAGTCCACCGGCTGGAAGTCGGCGACCTGGGTCCCGACGCCGTTGTCGAGCGGGTCCACGCCCGTGCCGGCGAGCGGGTTGGGCTTGAGGTCCGCGACCGTGCCGACGACCTGGCCGGCGTCGCCGAGCAGCGCGTCGGAGTCCGCGGCCGCCGCCGTCGTCGCACCGACGCCGAACGCCACGCCTGCCGTGGCGAGCACGGCCAGGGCGCGTCGGGCCGTCGGCGTCTTGGGGGCCTTGTGTCGGGCCATCTCTGTGCCACCTTCTGGCTTCGTTGGGTGATCGTGTCGTCGCGAAGGGTAGTTCACATGTGACGCGCGCTTCAAAGCCGTACCTCGGGGGCGTACGCCGCACGGCTGATGCCTCACACTGGTGTCCCGTGAGTTCCCAGTCGCCCATATCCGCGCGAGTCGTGCTGCTCTGCGGCCCCTCCGGCTCCGGCAAGTCCCTTCTCGCGGCCCGCTCCGGTCTTCCGGTACTGCGTCTCGACGACTTCTACAAGGAGGGCGACGACCCGACCCTCCCGCTGGTCGCGGGGAGTTCCGACATCGACTGGGACCATCCGGGCTCCTGGGACGCGGACGTCGCCGTCGACGCGATCGAGCGGCTGTGCCGCAGTCGTCGTACGCCGGTTCCCGTCTACGACATCTCACGGAGTGCCCGTACGGGTGAGGGGAGCGTCGACATCGGCGGGACCCCGCTGTTCATCGCGGAGGGCGTCTTCGCCGCGGAGATCGTCGGCCGGTGCCGTGAACTGGGCCTGCTGGCCGACGCGCTGTGTCTGAGCCGGGGACCGGTGCGGACGTTCCGGCGGCGGTTCCTGCGGGACCTGCGGGAAGGCCGCAAGTCGGTGCCGTTCCTGCTGCGGCGCGGTTGGCGGCTGATGCGGGCGGAGCGGTCGATCATCGCCCGCCAGACGGCGCTGGGCGCGTACGCGTGCGACCGGGACGAGGCACTCGGCCGGCTGGCACGCGCGGCGGTCGCCGGGCGGCCGAGGGCGGACACGGACGCAAGCACACCGACCTGACAGACCCCCAACACATCAGGCGCAACGGACGGCCGACGAGTCGACTTCGGACCTGGGAGTCGTTCGTTTCTGTCGCCCAGGGAGTGCGGGGTGGCCCGCGTCAGACCTTCTCGACTCGCACGGAATGTCCCGCGAGAAGTTGATTCATGTCGTCGGGGTCGGAGGTGAAGACGGTTGTCTCAGTTCCCTGCGCGGCTTCCCGCCCGGCCACAGCCGCCAGGACGGCGTCGATGGCGTACTTGTGTCCGTGCAGGCCGGCCGCCTTCAGCATGTCGCGTGCCATGGCAATCACTTGGTCGTCCGTGTGCGCGACGCGGATCCGGGACAGCGTCCAGTTCCACAGCGCCTGCTTCGACGCTTCACGAGGATCCCACGCCTCCAGGGCCGTGAGCGCCGAGGTGACGATCGGGATGTCGAGCCGTGGAGCCGTCTTGATCAGCGCAGCCATCTCGCGATCTCCCTGAACCGCCTTGGAGAGGGCCTCGGAATCGAACACAAAGACGCGCTGTCGCGGCCGGTGCAGTTTCGCTCGGGCCGGGCGGCTCACGCGGCCTCGTCCGTGTGCGAGCGCTGCTCGTCATGCCAGCCGTCGATCGCGGCGATGCGGTCCAACGCCGCCTGCTGCTCGTCATCCGTCACGGCGCCATGCTCTTCTTCGAGGCGTTCGGCCAACTCACGCAGTCGGTCCATGGCGTCCTGATGAGCGGCGGCAGCCGCGATATAGCCCGACACCCCGCGCGCATCGACGCGCTCCTTGATCGATTCCACCAGCTCTTCCGGCACGGTGATGGTGATCTTCCTAGTCGCCATACTTCAAGTATGCCATGCGCTGTCCGGCGCGGTGGGTGGCTGATGCGGGCGGAGCGGTCGATCATCGCCCGCCAGACGGTGCCTGGCGCGTACGTCTGCGGCCGGGACGAGGCGCTCGGCCGGCCGGCACGGGCGGCGGTCGCCGGGCCGTCGGGGTCAGGGCCGGCGGGATCGGGCGCGGCGGACCAGGTTCAGATCGAGCCGATCAGGCGGTCGAGGATCAACAATTCGGCGAAGTAGAAGGCGACGGAGCGCGGGCACACGAAAGAGCGGGACCGCGTCACGGCCCCCCGGCCCCGCGCAGTCCCGCTGTTTCGTGCTCCCCCGTGTTTCCCCCGTACCCCCGTGATCCCCCGTGTTTCCCCGTACCTACTCCCCCGTGTTCCCCCCTCGGGCCCTTGGTGCATCCCCCCCAACGGGCCGTGGTCGACCGGAACTCCCCCGAATCCCGGATCCCCCGATTCCCCCGATTCCCCCGTGCGCCTGGAGGGCTTCCCCCGTCCTCCAGGTTCCCCCGTACCCTCAGGCGACAAGCTCCCCGAAGGCGTTCTCCTCGTCACGGCCGAAGCTGAGGACCTCGTCCTCGCGCAGCCGGCGGAGGGACCGCCAGATGCTGGACTTCACCGTGCCGACACTGATGCCGAGGATGTCCGCGATCTCCGGGTCCGTGCGGCCCTCGTAGTAGCGCAGGACCAGCATGGTGCGCTGGAGTTCGGGCAGCCGGGCCAGCGCCTGCCACAGGACCGCGCGCAGCTCCGTGCCGCGCATCGCGTCCGTGTCACCGGCCGTCTCCGGCAGTTCCTCGGTCGGGTACTCGTTCAGCTTGCGGCGGCGCCACGCGCTGATGTGCAGGTTGGTCATGGTGCGGCGGAGGTATCCGCCGACCGCCGCCTTGTCGCTGATCCGGTCCCATGCCCGGTAGGTCGAGAACAGCGCGCTCTGCAGCAGGTCCTCGGCCTCGAAGCGGTCACCGGTCAGGTGGTAGGCGGTGGCGTACAGGGAGGAACGGCGCTCCTGGACGTATGCGGTGAATTCCGCCTCCGTCAGCGAGCGGCGCTCCCCCGAGCCCTCCCCGTACGCGGTTCCCCCGTTCGTGTCCCCCGTGGACGCGTCAACCACCGTCATGATCGCGGTGTGCTGACGCCCGGTGCCACGAGCGCACCCCCGCATGCTCGCGGCACCGGACTTCTCGGAACCCCGGTTCACGTCGTGCAGCCGCGTGATCACTGCGCTGGTGCTGGTGCCGTGCAGCGTGTTCATCTCGCGCCCCCCGTCGTGGAGTTCCGGTGTTGTGCTGTGCTGTTGTGCTTGTGCCGAGAAGCTTGCCCGGGGACCTTCATGGCCGTGTCAGCCGACTGTCACAGACGTGTCACAGGGGTCGGTCACGGGGGAGGCACAGGTCCTTCACACCCGTCCGTGCACGTAGCGGCACGTATCCGGGCCCAATGGGCATCTGTCGCCCACGGGTCGAACAGGAAGCCCTCCATGGGCCAGAATGAGCGCGTGCCTTCCCTGTTGCTGATCGAGGACGACGACGCCATCCGCACGGCCCTGGAGCTCTCACTGACGCGCCAGGGCCACCGGGTGGCGACCGCTGCCAGCGGTGAGGACGGTCTGAAGCTCCTGCGGGAGCAGCGACCGGACCTGATCGTGCTGGACGTGATGCTGCCCGGCATCGACGGTTTCGAGGTGTGCCGTCGCATCCGGCGCACCGACCAGTTGCCGATCATCCTGCTGACCGCGCGCAACGACGACATCGACGTGGTGGTCGGGCTTGAGTCCGGCGCCGACGACTATGTCGTCAAACCGGTCCAGGGCCGGGTGCTGGACGCCCGGATCCGTGCCGTGCTGCGGCGCGGGGAACGCGAGTCCAGTGACTCGGCGAGCTTCGGCAGCCTGGTCATCGACCGTTCGGCGATGACGGTGACGAAGAACGGCGAGGACCTCCAGCTGACGCCGACCGAGCTGAGGCTGCTGCTGGAGCTGAGCCGGCGGCCGGGGCAGGCGCTGTCCCGGCAGCAGTTGCTGCGGCTGGTGTGGGAGCACGACTACCTGGGCGACTCGCGTCTGGTGGACGCGTGTGTCCAGCGGCTGCGCGCCAAGGTCGAGGACGTGCCGTCGTCCCCGACGCTGATCCGTACCGTGCGCGGTGTCGGCTACCGGCTGGACCCGCCTCAGTGACACACGAGCACCAAGGGGGGGTCCGCGGCTGGTCCGCGGCCCGCAAGGGAGTCTGGTCACGGCTGCGGTTCACGAGCCTGCGGCTGCGGCTGGTCGTGGTGTTCGGCATGGTCGCGCTCACCGCCGCGGTGTCGGCGTCCGGGATCGCGTACTGGCTGAACCGTGAGTCCGTGCTGACCCGCACCCAGGACGCGGTGCTGCGCGACTTCGAGCGGGAGATGAAGAACCGGGCGGGTGCGCTGCCGGAGCATCCGACACAGGTCGAACTGCAGCGTGCGGCGGGCCAGATGGCGACCAGCAGTCAGCGCTTCACCGTGCTGCTGGTGGCCAGGGATCCCGACGGCCGGACGGTGTACGGCAGTTCGGGCGGGCTGAACGGGTTCTCGCTGCGGGACGTGCCGGTGTCGCTGCGCGACGCGGTCACCGAGCGGCAGAAGGTGACGTCGACCAACACGTACCCGCACCACCTGTACTGGCAGCGGACGGTGGACGACGACACCCCGTACCTCGTGGCGGGGACCCGGGTGATCGGCGGCGGGCCGACCGGCTACATGCTGAAGTCGCTGGAGTCGGAGGCCAAGGATCTCAACTCGCTGGCCTGGTCGCTGGGGATCGCCACGACACTCGCGCTGATAGGTTCCGCGCTGCTCGCGCATGCCGCCGCGACGACCGTGCTGAAGCCGGTGCAGCGGCTGGGAGTGGCCGCGCGGCGGCTCGGCGAAGGACGGCTTGATACGCGGCTCAGGGTGTCGGGCACCGATGAACTCGCCGATCTGTCCCGTACGTTCAACAAGGCGGCCGAGGCACTGGAGAAGCGGGTGGCCGACATGGCCGCACGGGACGAGGCCTCGCGCCGGTTCGTGGCGGACATGAGCCATGAACTGCGTACGCCGCTGACCGCGATCACGGCGGTGACGGAGGTCCTGGAGGAGGAGCTCGAGTTCGAGGGCGGCGGCATCGACCCGATGATCGAGCCCGCGGTGCGGCTGGTGGTGAGTGAGACCCGGCGGCTGAACGATCTGGTGGAGAACCTGATGGAGGTCACCCGCTTCGACGCGGGCACCGCCCGTCTGGTGCTGGACGACGTCGACGTCGCGGACCAGATCACCGCCTGTATCGACGCGCGTGCCTGGCTGGACGCGGTCGACCTGGACGCCGAACGCGGTATCCACGCGCGGATCGACCCGCGCCGGCTGGACGTGATCCTGGCCAATCTGATCGGCAACGCGCTCAAGCACGGAGGTTCGCCGGTGCGGGTGGCGGTGCGGGAGTCCCTCACGGAGGGGGTGGACGGCGCGGAGGGCTCCGGGGACCCCGCGCACGGGGGCACAGTGGTCATCGAGGTGCGGGACCACGGGCCGGGCATCCCGGAGGAGGTGCTGCCCCATGTGTTCGACCGCTTCTACAAGGCGAGTGCCTCCCGGCCGCGGTCCGAGGGCAGCGGTCTGGGGCTGTCCATCGCACTGGAGAACGCGCACATCCACGGCGGTGAGATCACCGCGGCGAACTCGCCCGAGGGTGGCGCCGTGTTCACGCTGCGACTGCCGCGGGACGTGTCCGCGGGGGGTTCGTCGGAGCGGGACGGCGACGCCGTGGACGAGGGCGCCGAGGGGGGTGCCCGATGAGAGACGGACGGATGACGGTACGAGGGGCTGCCGTGCGGGCGACCGTCGTGCGGGGAACGGCCGTGCGGGGAACAGCCGTACCCGGCGCGCCCCTGCGACGGGCCTCCGTGCGCGGTGTGCGGGGTCTGCTGGTCGTGGGGGCGCTCGGGGCACTCGGGGCGCTGGTGGCCGGCTGCGGGATCCGGGCCACGGAGGTGCCGACCGACTTCGGTCCGGCGCCCTCGCGGGTGCGCTGCACGCCGACCGAGCCGGAAGCGCCGACGCAGGCCGGGCAAGGGCTGCCGGTCCAGGTGTTCCTGCTGTGCGGATCGTCGCTGGTGGCCGTGGACCGGACGGTCAAGGTGCCGGACGGTGCCGCGGACGCGCGGCGGCTGCTGGTGGCGCAAGGGCTGCTGGACGAGGTGTCGCAGGAGCCGTCGGACGCCGAGCGGGAGGCCGGGTACACCACGCGCGTGCGGCGCGGGACGACGGTGAGCGGTCCGCGCCCCGGTGATCCGGAGGACACCCTGCGGCTGAGCACCGCGCCGGGGAGCCTGTCCTCCTCCGGTCTGGCGCAGGTCGTGTGCACCTTCTCCGACTCGGCGGCCACCGAGGGCGACGGGTCGGTGATCCTGGGCGGACCGGACGACAGTCGGCCGCGCCGCTACAAGTGCACGGACGAGGTCCGTGCCCGTCCGGGTGAGAAGGAACCGCCCTCCACGGAGGCCACCGGGGGCTGACGGGGGCCGGGGCCTGTCCGGCGGATCAGGCCGGGGAGGCGAGGCCAAGCACGCACATCGCACGGCGTGCCGCACCCCGCTCACCAGCGCTTGCGGGAGCGTCGGCTCCCTCCGGTCCCTCCGGCGTTGATCCGCCGGACAGGCCAGCCCGGAGACACGGGGCGCCGGGGTCGGCACGGGTGGCCGGTGGACGGTACGGGGCGCCGGGGTCAGCACGCGTGACCCGTGAACGGCGAGATTGCCGGGGGTCAGCACGAGTGGCCAGTGGACGGCGAGGTTGCCGGGGTCGGCACGGGGCCAGGGTCGGCACGGGGCCAGGGTCGGCACGGGGCCGGGGTCGGCACGGGGCCGGGGTCGGCACGGGTGACCCGTGGACGACGTAGGGCGCCGGTGGACGGCGCGGATGGCCGACGCGCGGCGCGGATGCCCGCGCATTCAGCGGATCAGCGGCGGTCCGGTCGAATCGGCGCAAGGTCCGCATCGGCTCGGCAGCCCGAGCACATCAGCTCGGCAGTCCCGGCCGCGCATCGGCTCCGCCGCCAACACCGGCCCGGCAGTTCGGGCCGGGGAAACCTGGTCGAACGGCGTGGGCCGGGCGGGTCGGTCGCGCTGTGGCGGATGCCTCACCCGGTGAACGGGTGACATCCCGGAACCGATCGTGCCGAACGCCGCGTCTTGGGGGGCGTGCAGCGTCAAGGCCTCATCGGCGGCACCGCCGCGTCCCGTATCCGTGTGACCGGAGGGCTCCTCCTGGCCGCGCATCTCGCGTTCGTCGCCTGGTACACGCTGCGCCCGCTGGATGTCCCCTGGGTGATGCCCATGAACCTGCGGCCGTTCGACGGTATCCGGGGTGATTTCGCGCTGGGCTGGGTGGCGGGGGTCCGGCGGATCGGTGAGGCGATGGCGCTGCTCGCTCCGCTGGGGGTGCTGCTGCCGATGGCCGGGGGCCGGCTGGCGGTGTCGCGGCTGGGCTCGCTGATCCGCACCATGACCGCGGTCGCCCTCGTCTCCCTGGCCATCGAACTGCTGCAGACCGCCGTGCCGGGTCAGGTCGTGGACGTCGACTCGCTGCTGCTGAACACGGCCGGCGCGGCGCTCGCGCACGCGGCCGTGGTGCCCGCGGGCCGTGCCTGGCTGCGCCGCAGGGCGGAGCGGAGGGCCGCCCCGGCCCTCCTCCCGGACGAGCCTGCTCAGGGGAGGACCCCGACGATTCCCAGGGTCGGGATCGCTCCGTGGAGCGACGCGTTTCCCCCGTCGTCTCCGTAACGTGGAACACATGGAGGCAGCCGACCGGGAAGCCTCACCACGTGTGAAGGAGCCGTCATGAGCCTCCCCGCCCGCCCTGCCAACGACCGGATGATCGGCGGCGTGTGTGCCGCGCTGGCCAGGCGCTTCGGCACCTCCACGACCACGATGCGGGTGATCTTCCTGGCGTCGTGTCTGCTTCCGGGACCGCAGTTCCTGCTGTACATCGTGCTGTGGATCCTGCTGCCCTCGGAGGACAAGGCCCGCTCGGCCTGGTGACGCCGGGCACCGTCTCCCCGCGCGTACGCCGATGGGGCGCACCCGGCATCCGGGTGCGCCCCATCGGCGGTTACCGCGTGGCTTGCGCGTGCCTTCCGCGTGCCATCCGCGTGCCTTCCGCGGGGTGGTCAGCCGCCGAGCGGGACACCGTTGACGCTGAGGCCCTGGGCGGGCAGCTGGCTCACCGGCAGACCGCCGAGGAGACCGGCACCCGGGACCGCGGGGCCCACCTTCGCGGCCACCGGCTGCACGGCCGCCATACCGGTACCGGCCAGCTCCTGGCCCGTCGCCAGCGCCTCGGACGAACCCGGCGCGGTCGCGCCGGACAGCTTCTCCGCCGGGACGGCCTGGGTGACGGTGTCCAGCGCCGGGGCGGCGTCCGGGAGCGCCGGGGCCGCGTTGGCGGCACCCGCACCGGCGGCGGCGAAGGCGGCACCGAGAGCGGCGACACCGAGGGTCTTGGCAGCAGACTGCTTCATGTAAATGCGTCCTCGAAATGGGATACGGGGAAGTGAGCGGTGCTGTGACGGTAAACACATGGCACCGCCCGCCGCAAACAACGAAATGCGGACGGATGGTGAAGACCGCGTGTGTTCACGTCTCCCGAGAAAACGCCACTCAGCTCTCCGTTACCGCAGAACCGCTGGTGGAGGCGGTCTGCCGGAACAGCCATTCGGATTTCAGCTCGGCATATCCGGGCTTGATGACGTCGTTGATCATGGCCAGTCGTTCATCGAAAGGAATGAACGCTGATTTCATCGCATTGACGGAGAACCACTGCATGTCGTCGAGCGTGTAACCGAAGGCGTCGACCAGGTGCTCGAATTCCCGGCTCAGGCTGGTGTGGGACATGAGGCGGTTGTCGGTGTTGACGGTGGCCCGGAAGTGCAGCCGGCGCAGCAGACCGATCGGATGTTCCGCGTACGAGGCCGCCGCGCCGGTCTGGAGGTTGGAGCTCGGGCAGAGTTCCAGCGGGACGCGCTTGTCCCGGACGTAGGAGGCGAGCCGGCCGAGTTCGACGGTGCCGTCGTCGCGGACCTGGATGTCGTCGATGATCCGCACCCCGTGGCCGAGCCGGTCGGCACCGCACCACTGCAGGGCCTGCCAGATGGAGGGCAGTCCGAACGCCTCCCCGGCGTGGATGGTGAAGTGGTTGTTCTCCCGCTTCAGGTACTCGAAGGCGTCGAGGTGCCGGGTGGGCGGGTAGCCGGCCTCGGCGCCCGCGATGTCGAAGCCGACGACGCCCAGGTCCCGGTAGCGGTTGGCGAGTTCGGCGATCTCCAGGGCGCGGGCGGCGTGCCGCATCGCGGTGAGCAGCGCGCCGATCCGGATGCGGTGGCCGTTCTCCCGCGCCCTGCGCTCCCCCTCCCGGAAGCCCTCGTTGACCGCCTCGACGACCTCTTCGAGGGTCAGCCCGCCCTCGAGATGCTGCTCGGGGGCGTAGCGCACCTCGGCGTAGACGACGCCGTCCTCGGCAAGGTCCTCGGCGCACTCGGCGGCGACCCGGACCAGGGAGTCCCGGGTCTGCATGACCCCGACGGTGTGCGAGAACGTCTCCAGGTAGCGCTCCAGGGATCCGGAGTCGGCGGCCTCCCTGAACCAGAGCGCGAGCTTGTCGGGGTCGGTCTCGGGGAGCCGGAGATATCCGTTCTCCCGGGCCAGGTCGACGACGGTGCCGGGGCGCAGGCCGCCGTCGAGATGGTCGTGCAGCAGAACCTTGGGTGCCCGGCGGATCTGGTCCGACGTCGGGGTGTTCGCGATGGTCTGGCTCGTCATTTCCGCACTGTAATACCTACGCGCGTAGATCGCAGGGTGGACGAATCCGTCGATGCGGAACGGTGACCGCACGAACGGGTCGAGTACACGCCACTTCTGAGAATGTTCTTTCATGGCACAGCAAACGACACCGGTGCGGACGGCCCGGCTGGGGAGGACGGTCGGCCCGGAGCCGACAGCGGTGAGCGGTGTGGTGCTGCTGCTCCCCGGCGGTGAGGAGGTCTCCACCCGCAGACCGTCCCCCGTGCTGGCGACCGCGTCCGTACGGGGCCTCGGCCGCCGTCTCGCCCGCGCGGGGCGGGAGCAGCGTCTCGCCACCCATGTCGTCCACTACCGACACCGGGGCTGGAACGGCAGCGAGGCGCATCTCGCGCAGGACGCCGCCTGGGCCGCCGACGAGGCCGTACGGCGCTACGGGGACGTCCCCGTCTGCCTGGTCGGTCTCGGCATGGGCGGCCGGGCCGCACTCCGCGCGGGGGGCCACGAGGCCGTCAACTGCGTGCTGGCGCTGGCCCCCTGGCTGCCCGAGGAGGATGTGGCGGCACCGCCGGAGCCGGTGAAACAGCTCGTCGGGCGACACGTGCTGATCGTGCACGGCACGCAGGACGCGCGGACCGATCCCGAGTTGTCGTTCCGGCTGGCGGCGCGGGCGAAGAAGGCGAACCGGGAGGTGTGCCGGTTCGAGGTCCACGCGGACGGGCACGGGCTGAGTCAGTACCGGGACGAAGTACTGGCACTGGCGGAGGATTTCGTGATGGGGGTGTTGTTCGGGCGGGCGTTCTCACGGCCCGTGCGGGATGCCCTGGCGGCGCCTCCGCCGTTGGGGCTGCGGATGCCGTTGGCTGTGGGGTTCGGACGGTCGTTGCGGCGCTAGCGACGTGGGGGTCGCCGGCGTACCGCGGCTGCGGGCCGTCCGTGGCCGGTCGCGCTCACGCGGCGGAGCCGCGTATCGATACGGCCCCTCGCCCCCGAGGATGTCGCCCCTGCCTCGGCCGGCCGGTCAGGCCTTCTCACGTCGGCAGCAGGGTTCCCCTCTTGGAGAGGAGGAACTTCTTGAACGCGGCCACCGGGGGTGTGTCGGGGCGGCCGGCGAGCCATGCGACCCCGATCTCTCTCGCCGCCCTGGGGGCCGTGACCGTCAGTTCCACGACTCCGGGGCGGGGGAACGGGGGCGGGGGGAGCAGGGCCACGCCCAGGCCCGCCGCCACCAGGCCGCGCAGCGTTTCGGCTTCCTCGCCCTCGAAGGCGATACGGGGGACGAAACCGGCCTGGGCACAGAGGTCGTCGGTGATGCGGCGCATGCCGTAACCGGGTTCCAGGGTCACGAAGTTCTCCTCGGCCGCCTCGGCCAGGCGGACGCGGCGACGGCCGGCGAGACGGTGGTCGGCGGGGACGACCAGGCGCAGCTTCTGCTCGTCGAGGCGGCGGGCGACGAGGTCGGGGGCGTCCGGCACCGGAGAGGTCAGGCAGAGGTCGAGATCACCGGCGCGAAGGCCTTCCAGCATGGCCTCGCCGTAGTTCTGGACGAGGCTGAAGCGGACGCGCGGATGGTCGGCCCGGAAGGCGTGCAGCAGGCCGGGCACGGTCTCGGCGCCCATGGTGTGCAGAAAGCCGAAGGCGACCTTGCCGGTGGCGGGGTCGGCGGCGGCGCGCACCTCGTCGGCGGCGCGTTCGATCTCGGCGAGGGCGCGTTCGACGGAGGTGAGGAAGGTGCGGCCGGCGGGGGTCAGGGAGACCGTGCGGCCGTGGCGGGCGAACAGGTCGACGCCCAGATCCTCTTCGAGGCGGACCATCGCCCTGGACAGGGTCGACTGCGGTACCTGCATCTCCTGGGCGGCGCGCGTGACGTGCTCGGTGCGCGCGACTCCGGCGAAGTGGGCGAGGCGGGGGGCGAGCAGCCTGGCCATGTCTTCCGTGTCATGTGTGTCACCGGCCCGTGACAGCCGACCTCGTGACCTCTGCTGATGCGTCATGGGAACGATTATGCCGATTCCGTGCATTGGACGGATGAGCCGGAGCGTCCGTAGCTTCGAGTGCATGACTCCCGCCAGTACCGGGGCGTCCACCAGCGTGGGCGCCGTCGCGACCGTTTCCTCCGCCCCGCCGCCCGTCTCCGAGTCCCGGATGTCTCCGGGCGGGCCCGGTTACCGCCGGATGAGTCTCGCCCTGTTCCTCGCGGGTGTCGCCACCTTCGCGCTGCTCTACTCCACCCAGGCCCTGTTGCCGCTGATCTCCGGCGACTTCGCGGTGAGCGCGAGCGACGCGAGCTGGACGGTGTCGGCGGCGACGGGTGGTCTGGCGCTGTTCGTGCTGCCGATGAGCGCGCTGTCGGAACGCTTCGGACGCCGTACCGTCATGACGGTCTCCCTCGCGGTCGCGGTGACCGTCGGACTGCTGGTGCCGTTCGCCCCGTCGCTGGGCGCGCTGGTGGCGCTGCGGGCGCTCCAGGGCGCGGCCCTGGCCGGTCTGCCGGCGTCGGCGACGGCGTATCTGGCGGAGGAGGTCACGCCCAGGGCGCTGGTGACGGCGATCGGGCTGTTCGTGGCAGGCAACAGTGTGGGCGGGATGAGCGGCCGGGTGATCACCGGCTGGGTGGCGCAGGAGTGGGGCTGGCGGGTCGCCGTCGGAGTGATCGGCCTGATCGCGGTGGCGTGCGCGGTGGCGTTCCGGCTGCTGCTGCCCGCGCCGGAGCACTTCCGTCCGGGCTCGCTGCGGCCGCGGGTGCTGGCCGGTACGGTCCGCCGCCACCTGGCCGACCCTCTGCTGCGGCGGCTGTTCGCGATCGGCGCGCTGTTCATGACGGTGTTCGGGGGCGTGTACACGGTCATCGGGTACCGGCTGACCGAGGCACCGTTCTCGCTGCCGCAGGGGGTCGCGGGGTCGGTCTTCCTGGTGTATCTGGTGGGCACGGTCTCGGCCTCCGCCGCCGGGCGGCTGGTGGGGCGGCTGGGCCGGCGGGGCGCGCTGTACGCGGGGGGCGGGACGACGGCGGTGGGGCTGGTGCTGTCGCTTGCGGGTTCGCTGGCGGTGGTGCTGCTGGGGCTGGTGCTGATCACGGCGGGGTTCTTCGCGGGGCACGCGGTGGCGTCGTCGGCGGTGGGGAAGACGGCGACGGTGGGGCGGGCGCAGGCGGCGGCGCTGTACCAGTCCGCGTACTACGTCGGGTCGAGTGCGGGGAGCGCGGTGGGCGCGGTGGCGTTCCACGCGGGGGGCTGGGGCGGGACGGTGGGGGTCGGGCTGGTGGCGGTGGCCGGGGTCGCGGCGATCACCCTGGCCGGGACGCGGGCGGCGGCGCGGGCGGTCGTCCGGCCGGCGTGAGGCGTCTTCGCCCCCGCCGCCCCTTCCCGTCCCGAAACTGGGGCTCCGCCCCAGACCCCGCTCCTCAAACGCCGGAGGGGCTGAAGTCAGCCCCTCCGGCGTTTGAGGAGCGGGGGTCCGGGGGCAGCGCCCCCGGGGACGGGACGGGAAGGGGCGGCGGGGGCGATGACACTTCCGCGCCAACCCGCTTCGACCTGCGCCTTCTTTCGCCCGGCGGGCCGTTGTCAGTGGGCTGCGATAGCTTCCGAAGTGGTGGACCACGACGACACCACATGGGGTGGGCGGACGATGACGAACGGCACGGCGACGACGACCGACCTGGACGCGAGGCTGGAGGAGTACCGGGTCGAACTGACCGGGTACTGCTACCGGATGCTCGGCTCGTCCTTCGAGGCGGAGGACGCGGTGCAGGACACCATGATCCGCGCCTGGCGGAGCTACGCCACGTTCGAGGGCCGCTCCAGCCTGCGCTCCTGGCTCTACCGCATCGCGACCAACGTGTGCCTGGACATGCTGACGGCAGGCAACAAGCGGGCCCGCCCGATGGACCTGACGGAGTCCACACCCCTGGCGCGGGCCGCGCTGTCCCCCCGCCCGGACAGCACCTGGCTGGAGCCGATGCCCGACTCCCGGGTCCTGCCCACCCCCGCCGACCCGGCGGAGGCCGCCGTCGCCAAGGAGTCGGTGCGGCTGGCGTTCATGGCCGCGCTCCAGCAGTTGCCGGCCAAGCAGCGGGCGGTACTGATCCTGCGTGAGGTGCTGGCCTGGAAGGCGAGCGAGGTCGCCGAGCTGCTGGGCACATCGGTCGCGTCGGTCAACAGCGCGCTCCAGCGGGCCCGCGCGACGCTCGCGGAGCGGCAGCAGGCCGGTGCCGAGGCGTCGGTGTCGGACCCGCTGGACGAGGAGCAGCAGAGGCTGCTCGAGCGCTATGTGACGGCGTTCGAGGGGTACGACATGTCGGCGCTGACCGCGCTGCTGCACGAGGACGCCATCATGACGATGCCGCCGTTCGACCTGTGGCTGACCGGCTCCGGGGACATCACGGGATTCATGACGACGCTGGGCGCCGCGTGCGCGGGCTCCCGGCTGGTGCCGGTGGAGGTCAACGGGCTGCCGGGGTTCGCGCAGTACAAGCCCGACCCGGAGGCCGGTGGTTTCACGCCGTGGGCGGTCCAGGTGCTGGAGATCTCAGACGGCCGGATCACCGGGTTCCACTGCTTCCTGGACACCGAGCGGTGGTTCCCCCTGTTCGGGCTGCCCCTCCGTCTCGAAGCGGAGGCCGACGAGGTCGAGCAGGGCGCACAGCGCCGGTGACGGGTCGCGCAGCCGTATCCGGCCCCCGCCACGGCGGGCGGTGAGCTGGAGCCGCGCGAGGAGGTTCACGGCGGCGAGCCCGGGCGGGCCCAGTCCGCCGACGTCGCACACGACCACACCACCGCCCGAGCCCCCGCCCCCGCTGTCCAGCAGGGCCCGCAGCGCGTCGCACGGCCCACTCACCTCGCCGTCGGTGAGGGGGCCGCTGAGCACGAGCACGGGCGGTGTCATGGCGTCCACAACCGGTAGACCGGCCGGGTGCGCGTAACTCATCGCGCGGGACACCGGGAGGACCACCACGATCACCCCTGAGGGTCCGGTGCCGACGGCGCAGCCGAGGTCACTCAGGTCGCGGGGAACTCGCCGGTGTCGATGACGAGGTCGAAGGGGGCGGGGATCCTGATCGGTTCGCCGAACTTCGCCGTGGTCAAGGGGCGATAGACATCGCCCTTCGGTTCACCGTAGAGCGTGGCGGTCGGGCCGTCGGGGGCCCAGCGGTCGACGAGGAGGTACAGCGGGACGCCCGCGGTGGCGTAGGCGGCGGGCTTGCTGACGCGGTCGTGGCGCGCGTTGGACTTCGAGGTGACCTCGACGACCAGCTCGGCGAGAGCAGCGGGGATGTGGGAGTCCGATTCCGTGTGGTCCCGTACCGGGGCCACCACGAGGTCCGGGATGAGCATGCCCAGGCGCGAAGGCACGGCGATGGCCAGGGTCTGGAAGATCTCCCAGTCCTCGGGAATCACGGAGTAGAGGCGACGCTGGATGCGGGCCGCGATCACGTTGTGGCTGTACGCGGGAGCAGGTGACACGGTGACGATCCCCTCAATGATCTCCACCTTGCTGCCCTCGGGCCATTCCATCTCCTCCCAGAACCGGACGAGGTCGTCCCAGCTCTGTTCGGGGTCCTGGCTCACGGTGAGTGCGCTCATGGCGGTCTCCTATTCGGTGCGTCACCGAGTACAGCATGCCGAACGGGACCGGCAGGGGTCCACCGGTCCCGTTCACCCGATCGGGAAAAGTGCTGGTCAGGCGATACGTTCCAGCACCACGGGCGTGGTGGTGAAGTCCGTGTCGGGAGCCTCGATGTCGTAGGAGCCCTCGATCGCCTGGAGGGCGTACGCGAAGCGGTCCGGGGTGTCCGTGTGGAGGGTCAGCAGGGGCCGGCCCGCCACGACCTCCTCGCCGGGCTTGGCGTGCAGCTCCACGCCCGCGCCCGCCTGCACCGGGTCCTCCTTGCGGGCGCGGCCCGCGCCGAGGCGCCAGGCGGCGACGCCGATGCCGTAGGCGTCAAGGCGGGTCAGGACACCGGAGGAGGGTGCCATGACGACGTGCTGTTCGCGGGCCACCGGCAGCTCCGCGTCCGGGTCGCCGCCCTGGGCGGCGATCATGCGGCGCCAGACGTCCATCGCGGAGCCGTCGGCGAGGGCCTTCGCCGGGTCGGCGTCCTTCAGGCCGGCCGCGTCGAGCATTTCGCGGGCGAGGGCGAGGGTGAGTTCGACGACGTCGGCGGGGCCGCCGCCGGCCAGGACCTCGACGGACTCCCGGACCTCCAGCGCGTTGCCGGCGGTCAGGCCGAGCGGGGTGGACATGTCGGTGAGGAGGGCGACCGTCCGCACGCCGGAGTCGGTGCCCAGGCCGACCATGGTGCGGGCCAGTTCGCGGGCGTCCTCGATCGTCTTCATGAAGGCGCCGGTGCCGACCTTCACGTCCAGGACCAGGGAGCCGGTGCCCTCGGCGATCTTCTTGGACATGATGGAGGAGGCGATGAGCGGGATCGCCTCGACCGTGCCGGTGACGTCCCGCAGGGCGTAGAGCTTCTTGTCGGCGGGGGCCAGGCCGTCACCGGCCGCGCAGATGACCGCGCCCGTGCCGTCCAGCACGGACAGCATCTCCTCGTTGGAGAGCAGGGCGCGCCAGCCCGGGATGGACTCCAGCTTGTCGAGGGTGCCGCCGGTGTGGCCGAGGCCGCGGCCGGACAGCTGCGGGACGGCCGCGCCGCAGGCGGCGACCAGGGGGGCCAGCGGGAGGGTGATCTTGTCGCCGACGCCGCCGGTGGAGTGCTTGTCGGCCGTGGGCCGGGACAGGGACGAGAAGTCCATGCGCTCACCGGAGGCGATCATCGCGGCCGTCCAGCGGGCGATCTCGCCGCGGTTCATCCCGTTCAGGAGGATCGCCATGGCGAGCGCCGACATCTGCTCGTCGGCCACCTCCCCGCGGGTGTACGCGTCGATCACCCAGTCGATCTGCTCGTCGCTGAGTTCGCCGCGGTCCCGCTTGGTGCGGATGACGGAGATGGCGTCCATGGCCATGGCTGGCGTTCCTTCCGGGGTGCTGGGAGTGCGACGGCCCCTCCGGCCGACCGGATCGACGGTCGTTCAAAGGGGCCGCACGGGAGTTACTTGGTGAGGTGCTGCGGGCCGAATGCCTGGGGCAGCATCTCCGACAGCGGCACGATCCCCTCGGGGGTCTCCAGGAGCAGACCGGGACCGCCGGCCTCGTACAGCAGCTGGCGGCAGCGTCCGCACGGGACGAGGATGTCGCCGTTGCCGTCCACGCAGGTGAAGTGCGTGAGGCGGCCGCCGCCGGTGCGGTACAGCTCGGAGATCATTCCGCACTCGGCGCACAGGCCGAGGCCGTACGAGGCGTTCTCGACGTTGCAGCCGGAGACCGTGCGCCCGTCGTCGACCAGGGCGGCGACGCCGACCCGGTAGCCCGAGTAGGGGACGTACGCGTGGGTCATGGCCTCCCGCGCCACCGCGCGCAGCGCCTCCCAGTCGGCGTCGGCCGCGGTCATTTGCCTTGTCCCTTCCGGTACGGCATGCCGTCCGCCTTGGGCATGCGCAGCCGTTGGGCGGAGAGGGCGAGGACGACGAGGGTGATGACGTACGGCGTGGCGGAGACGACCTGGTTGGGGACCTCGTTGGTGCCGGCGTACCAGGCGAGTACGAGGGCGCCGACGACCAGGGTGATCGCCGCGGGGACGTACTTCTTGCGGATGACCAGCCAGATGGCGCCGAAGATCAGCAGCAGCGCGCCGAGCAGCAGCAGGGCGTGCACGTTGGCGGAGCCGCCGCGCAGGTTGAGGCTGTCGGTGTAGCCGAAGAGGCCGGCACCGATGGCGAGGCCACCGGGCATCCAGTTGCCGAAGATCATCGCGGCGAGGCCGATGTAGCCGCGGCCACTGGTCTGGCCCTCCAGGTAGAAGGGGTTGGCGACGATGGAGAGGAAGACTCCGCCGAGGCCGGCCAGCGCGCCGGAGATGATCACGGCGAGGTATTTGTACTTGTAGACGTTGACGCCGAGGGACTCGGCGGCGATCGGGTTCTCCCCGCAGGAGCGCAGCCGCAGACCGAACGCGGTGCGCCACAGGATCCACCAGGTCGCGGGGATGAGCGCGACGGCGATCAGGGTCAGCCAGGAGACATTGGTGACCAGTCCGCCGAGCAGGCCGGCGATGTCGGAGACGAAGAACCAGCCCTTGCCGTTGAGGTCGCTCAGTCCGTCGGAGAGCCCCGGCACGGTGAAGTGGCCGAGGGATTCGACCGCCGGGGACTGCTTGGCGGAGCCGCCCTGGTGGCCCTCGAAGGCGAGCGGGGCGAGATAGCGGGTGGCGCCGAGGGCGAGGATGTTGATGGCCACACCGGAGACGATGTGGTTGACGTTGAAGGTGACGGTGACGATCGCGTGCAGCAGACCGCCGAGCGCGCCGCCGATGAGGCCGACGAGGACGCCGGTCCACGGACCCCACTGGAATCCTGCCCAGGCACCGAACCAGGTGCCCAGGATCATCATGCCTTCGAGGCCGATGTTGACGACGCCCGCGCGTTCGGCCCACAGACCGCCGAGGCCGGCGAGGCCGATCGGGACGGCGAGCTGGAGGGCGGTGGACATCTGGCTGACGTTGGTGATGCCGTCCGCGCCGGTGATGATGCGCACGACGGAGACCAGCGCCAGGGCTCCGGCGATGACCAGGAGCAGGACGGGCCACGACATACGGCGGCCGGTCGGCGGGGGGTGCTCGAGCGACGGCTGGTTGACGTCGGTGGCTGTGGTCGGAGCGGTCATCGGCCGGCCACCTCCTTCGTGGTGTTGTTGTCGGCGCCGAGGACGTTGCCCGCGGCGAGCTCGGCCCCGACCTTGTGCTGCTGGCGGCGCAGGCCCCACTCGCGGACGGCCTCGTAGGAGACGACGACCGAGAGGACGATCAGGCCCTGCATGATGACCGCGATCTCCTTGTCGTAGCCGTGGAAGTCCAGCTCGGGCGAGGCCTTGTCGAGCCAGGCCCACAGCAGGGCGGCGAAGGCGATACCGACCGGGCTGTTGCGGCCGAGCAGGGCGATGCCGATGCCGAGGAAGCCGATGCCGGTGGGGAAGTTGAGGCTGTAGGTGTGGGTGTCGCCGAGCAGGATCGGCAGGCCGGCGAGTCCGGCGATGGCGCCGGAGAGCAGCATGGCGGTGAGGACCATCCGCTTGGGGTTGACACCGCTGGCCGCGGCGGCGGACTCGGAGGCGCCGGAGGCGCGCAGGTCGAAGCCGAAGCGGGTGCGGTTGAGGGTGACCCAGTAGCCGATGCCAAGCAGGGCGGCGAGGACGACCAGGCCGTAGATCTCGCCGGCCTCGCCCATGCCGATGCCGGGGATCCAGCCGGACTCGTGCATCTCGCCGGTGGTGTTGTTATTGCCGATCTTGACGCCGAAGACGTCCGGCTTCCACATGTAGACGATGAGCGAGGTGGCGATGGCGTTGAGCATGATCGTGGCGACGACCTCGCTGACGCCGCGGGTGACCTTGAGGACACCGGCGACACCGGCCCAGAAGGCGCCGGTGAGGACGGCGGTCAGGAGCAGCAGCGGGACCTGGAGGAACGCCGGCAGGGCGGCGTGGGCACCGACGACGGCGGCCATCATGGCGCCGAGCTGGTACTGGCCGTCGACGCCGATGTTGAAGAGGTTCATCCGGAAGCCGATGGCGACCGCGAGGGCGGCGATGTAGTACATCGACGCCTGGTTGATGATCAGGACCTGGATGTCCGAGAAGCCGAGCTGCTCGAACATCAGGGCGAACGGTTCGACCGGGTTCTTGCCGGAGGCGAGCAGGACGATCGCGCTGAGCACGAAGGCCACCGCGAGCGCGATGACCGGCCCGGCCACCGTGAGGAGCACGCGCTCCTTGTCGAACTTCTTCATCAGCGGGCCTCGTCTTCCGGAGACTCGGCGGCCTTGGAGGGGGCGGCCGGGGTCTCGGGGGTCTCGGGGGTCTCGTCGGGGTCCCGGGGAGTGGTGCCGGGGTCGGCGGGAGTGTCGCCGGGGTCCCGGGGAGTGGTGCCGGGTTCCTCGGGGGTCTCGCCGGAGTCCCGGGGGGTGGTGCCGGGTCCGGCGGGGGTCCCGCCGGAGTCCCCGGGCGTCTCGTCGTGTTCGAGGTGGCCCTCGGCGGCGCCGGTCATGGCGGTGCCGAGTTCCTCCGGGGTGATGGTGGCCGGGTCGGCGTCCGCCACCAGCTTGCCGTCGTAGATCACCCGGAGGGTGTCGGACAGGCCGATGAGTTCGTCCAGGTCGGCGGAGATCAGCAGCACCGCCAGTCCCTCGCGGCGGGCCTCGCGGATGTGGTCCCAGATGGCGGCCTGCGCGCCGACGTCCACACCGCGGGTGGGGTGGGCGGCGATCAGGAAGCGCGGCTTGTGGGTCATCTCGCGGCCGACGATCAGCTTCTGCTGATTGCCGCCGGACAGGGAGGCCGCGGTGACGTCGATGCCGGGGGTGCGGACGTCGTACTCCTCGACGATCCGGCGGGTGTCCTCCTGGGCGGCCTTCGGGTCCAGCCAGACGCCCTTGGCGTTGGGCCTCTCGGTGACGTGGCCGAGGATGCGGTTCTCCCAGAGGGGGGCCTCCAGGAGCAGGCCGTGGCGGTGGCGGTCCTCGGGGATGTAGCCGATGCCCTGCTCGCGGCGCTTGCGGGTGGGCCAGGCGGTGATCTCCTCGTCGGCCAGCCGGATGACGCCGGAGTCGGCCGGCCGCAGTCCGATGAGGGCGTCGACGAGTTCGGTCTGGCCGTTGCCCTCGACGCCCGCGATGCCGAGGATCTCGCCCTCGTGGATGGTGAAGCTGATGTCGTCGAGGAGGGCCTTGCCGCCGGGGGCGGCCAGGCGCAGCGTGTCGACGGTGATGACGGGGCGGTCGGTGACCGTGGACTCGGCCGTCTGGGGCGTCGGCAGCTCGCTGCCGACCATCAGCTCGGCGAGCTGGCGCGGGGTGGTCTCGGCGGGGACGGCGGTGCCGACCGTGGTGCCGCGGCGGATGACGGTGATCTCGTCGGCGACGGAGAGGACCTCGCCCAGCTTGTGGGAGATGAAGATGACCGACAGGCCCTCGGCCCTGAGCTCGCGCAGGTTGGCGAAGAGGGCCTCGACCTCGTGCGGGACGAGGACGGCGGTGGGCTCGTCGAGGATCAGGGTGGTGGCGCCGCGGTAGAGGACCTTGAGGATCTCCACACGCTGGCGGGCGGCGACACCGAGTTCCTCGACCAGGACGTCGGGGCGGACGCCGAGGCCGTAGCGCTCGGAGAGCTCCTTGATCTTGCGGCGGGCCCTGGCCCCGATGCCGTAGAGCTTCTCACTGCCGAGGACGACGTTCTCGAGGACGGTGAGGTTGTCGGCGAGCATGAAGTGCTGGTGCACCATGCCGATGCCGCGGACGATGGCGTCGGCGGGCGAGGAGAAACTCACCTGCTCGCCATGGATCGTGATGGTGCCCTCGTCCGGCTTCTGCATGCCGTAGAGGATCTTCATCAGGGTCGACTTGCCGGCGCCGTTCTCACCGACGAGGGCGTGGACGGTGCCCTTGCGCACGGTGAGATGGATGTCGTGGTTGGCGACGACACCGGGGAAGCGCTTGGTGATCCCGGCGAGCTCCACGGCGGTCACCGAATCGTTGACCGCCGCTCCGGCCGGAGGGCTGCTGGACGCGTTGATGACGCACTCTCCTGGGGACGGGGGCCGTCTACGCGCGTAGCGCCCCTACGGCATACAAAGGGGTGGCTCCCTTGACCGACGGGGTACGAGGAGCCCGGCTCCTCGTACCCCGTCGAGCGGTCGCGACCCCGCGGTGGTGCAGGGTGTTGCTCAGCTGGACTTGACCTTGATCTCGCCGCTGATGATCTTCTCCTTGGCCGTCTCGATGGCTTCCTGGAGCTCGGCGTCGTCCGCGAACTTCGGGTTGGAGTTCGACAGGCTCACCTCACCCGTCTTCAGATCGCCCTTGACGATACCGGTCGCGGGCTTGCCGTCCTCGACCGACTTCGCCAGGTTGTACACCGCCTTGGCGACATCCTTCATCGCCGAAGTGAGGATCGAGTCCTTGTACTTGGCGAGAGCCTCGTGCTTGTACTGGTCCGAGTCGACACCGATCGCCCACACCTTGTTGGCGGCGGCGGCCTCGATGACGCCCTGACCGGACAGACCGGCGGCCGCGTAGACGACGTCGGCCTTCTTCTCGATCTGGCCCTCGGCGGCGGACTTGCCCTTGTCGGGGCTGGAGAAGCCGCCCTCCTCCGCGGTCTGGGTCAGGAACTGCGAGATGACCTCGACCTTGGGGTTGGTGTCCTTGACGCCCTGCTCGAAGCCGGCGCGGAACTTGTGGATCAGCGGGATGTCCACACCGCCCACGAAGCCGACCACGTTGGTCTTGGTGCTCTCGGCGGCGGCGACACCGGCCAGGTAGGAGGCCTGCTCCTCGGAGAAGACCAGGTCGGCGACGTTGTCGGCCTCGACCGTGGCGTCGTCGACGATGCCGAAGGTGGTGTCCGGGTACTTCTCCGCCGCACCCTTCACGGCCGCGGCGTACGCGTAGCCGACACCGACGACCGGGTTGTAGCCCTGCTTCGCCAGCGAGACCAGGCGCTGCTCCTTGTCGGCGTCCGTCTCACCGTCGGTGGGCTCGACGTCGGCGGTCTCGTAGCCGAACTCCTTCTTCGCCTGCTCCAGGCCCGCGTAGGCGGCGTCGTTGAAGGACTGGTCGCCCTTGCCGCCGACGTCGTAGGCGATGGCGAGGCCCTTGTCACCCTTCGAGTCCGAGGAGCTCGACGAGGTGGAGGTGCCGCCGCAGGCGGAGAGGGCGAGGGCCAGGGAGGCGGTCGCTGCGCCTGCGACCGTCATCCGGGAAATCCGGCGCATGTGTGGTGCTCCTAGTCGTACAAAGCGCCGGGACATGTTCAGCTACGGCGCTGGCTTCGCCGCAGATTAACGCGCGTAGACCTGCCTGAAAACCCCTTCTGTCCACCTTGTTATCCGCCCGTGCCCAACCTGGCTCCGGGGCGTGGTCCCGTCCTTACGGATCGCGAACGCGGGGGTGGCGGTGGGTGAGCGGGGAGGGATACAGACACGGGCATGGACGCGGGCACGGACACGGCGAAGCGGGCGGGCGCTCGGGGCGCCCGCCCGCTTCGTGGCGTGGTGGTGCGTTGGGTGACTACTCCGTCTTGACCTCGATGGAGCCGTCGATGATGCCTTCCTTCGCCTTGGCCACGGCGTCCGTCAGGCCGGCGATCTCGGCCATCTTCGGGTTGCTGTCGGCCAGGCCGACGCCGTTCACCTTCAGGTCGAACACCTGGGTGCCGGTCAGCGGCTTGTCCTCCTGGACCGACTTGGCCAGGGCGTACACCGCTCCGCCGACGTCCTTGAGGGCGGAGGTGAGGATGTAGTCCTTGTACGCGCTCAGGGCTTCCTGCTGGTACTGGTCGGAGTCGACACCGATCGCCCAGACCTTCGCCTTGGCGGCGGCCTCGATCACACCCTGGCCGGACAGACCGGCCGCCTGGTAGATGACGTCGGCCTTCTTCTCGATCTGGCCCTCGGCTGCCGCCTTGCCCTTGTCGGGGCTGGAGAAGCCGCCCTCCTCGGCGGTCTGGGTGAGGTACTGCGGGATCACCTTGACCTGGGGGTCGGTCGCCTTCACGCCCTGCTCGTAGCCCGCCTGGAACTTGTGGATCAGCGGGATGTCCACACCGCCCACGAAGCCGACCACCTTCGTCTTGGTGGCCTTGGCGGCGGCGACACCGGCGAGGTAGGAGGCCTGCTCCTCGGCGAAGACGAGGGAGGCCACGTTGTCGCCCTCGACGACGGAGTCGACGATGCCGAAGGTGGTGTCCGGGTACTTGGCGGCCACGGCCTCCATGGCGGGGCCGTAGGCGAAGCCGACACCGATGACCGGGTTGTAGCCCTGCTTGGCCAGCGAGGACAGGCGCTGCTCCTTGTCCGCGTCGGTCTCGCCCTCGGTGGGCTCGACGTCCGCGGTCTTGTAGCCGAACTCGTCCTTGGCCTTGGCCAGACCGGCGTAGGCGGCGTCGTTGAAGGACTGGTCGCCCTTGCCGCCGATGTCGTAGGCGATGGCGAGGCCGAGATCTTCCTTCGAGCCACCGCTGTCGTTGTTGTCGCTACTGGTGCCGCCGCAGGCCGTGGCGGCGAGTGCGAGCGAGGCGACCCCCACCGCGACGCGGGTCAGTCCGGATATCCGACGCATCTGAAGTCCCCATTCTCCAAAGCCCCGCAGCGGGCGCTCGGTTCGGCGCACATTAACGCGCGTAGACACTCCTGGGAACGGGGTTCCGCGGGGCCGTTATCCATTCGTGCCGATGGCCGGTTACACCCTTGTTAACCAAGGGGCCGTGGGGGGTGGAACCGGGCGACCGGTGGGACGGGCGCGTGTGCACGAGGCCCACGCTGCCTGTCTCCTGCGGAGTGCGCAAGCCGGGGGGGTGCGGGTGAGGGGTGCGGGTGAGGGGTGCGGGTGAGGGGTGGGGCGGCCAGGGGTTCTCGCCCCCGCCGCCCCTTCCCGTTCCCGTCCCCCGGGGGCGCTGCCCCCGGACCCCCGCTCCTCAAACGCCGGAGGGGCTGAAGGGGCCGGAGGGGCTGATGGGTGTCAGCGCAGGGCGTCCAGGAAGGCTGCTGCGGTGAAGAGTTCCACGCCTACGGTGATCGCGTGCTCGTCCACGTCGAAGTCGCCCTGGTGCAGGTCGCGTACGGTGCGCTCGCCGGGGGTGCGGACGCCGAGGCGGGCCATGGCGCCGGGGACGCGCTCCAGGTACCAGGAGAAGTCCTCACCGCCGAGGCTCTGCTCGGTGCCCTCCACGGAGTCCACCCCGCGCCGGGCGATCATGGCGTCGCGCAGCAGTTCGGTGGCCCCGGCCTCGTTGACGACCGGCGGGACACCGCGCACGTAGTTGATCTCCGACTTGGCGCGGTGCAGGTTGGCCACCTCGTCGATGGCGGCGACCACGATGTCGGGAGCCTGCCGCCACGCCTCCAGGTCCAGGCAGCGCACGGTGCCGGACAGTTCGGCGTGCTGGGGGATGACGTTGGGCGCGTGGCCCGACTCGATCCTTCCCCAGGTCACGGCGAGGCCGCTGCGGGTGTCCATGCGCCGGCCGACCAGGGCAGGCACATCGGTGACGACACGGGCGGCGGCGGTGACCAGATCGGTGGTCAGATGCGGGCGGGCGGTGTGACCGCCGGGGCCGTCGAGGGCGATCTCCAGCCGGTCGCAGGCGGAGGTGATGGCGCCCTGGCGCAGTCCGATCTTCCCCGCGTCGACGCGGGGGTCGCAGTGCACGGCGAGGATCCGGCCGATCCCGTCGAGGGCGCCGTCCGCGATGGCGTCCGCGGCGCCGCCGGGCAGCACCTCCTCGGCGGGCTGGAAGATCAGCCGTACGGGGCGGGGCAGCAGACCCTGACGGTGCAGCTCGGCGAGGACGAGGCCGGTCCCGAGCACCACGGTGGTGTGCACGTCGTGGCCGCAGGCGTGGGCGCGGTCGGGGACGGTGGACCGGTAGGGGCACTCGGTCTTCATGTCGGGGATGGGCAGGCCGTCGATGTCGGCGCGCAGGGCCAGCATCGCCGAGTCGGTGCCGGCCTCGTCGTCCGTCCCGATGTCACAGATCACGCCGGTTCCGCTGGAAAGGACGCGCGGCCGGAGCCCGGCCCGCTCCAGGCGTTCCTTGATCGCGGCGGTGGTACGGAACTCCTGGTTGCCGAGCTCCGGGTGCATGTGCAGGTCGCGACGGAACGCGACGAGCTCGGCACGCAGGGCCTCGGGCAACGCTCCGGGGAGCACTGCTCCGCCGGGGAGGTCGACCTCGGACTCCAGTGACATCAGTGGTTTCACCCTTTGAAGAGTAGGGCGCCGAAGCCGACTACTGACCCTCGATCAAGAAAAATCAGCCCGTCAGGCGAAGAAAAATCGACTGCCCTACGCATAGCTGTCAATCGGGATGGGTAAACTCGCCGCTCCTCTGCGGGGTCTAGGCCCCATGACCTGCCGGAACATGACACACGTCACAGTCGCATCCGTGGCTCCGGCACCCATCCACCTCTTCACGGATACCACGCTCGGCCCAGACCACGCGGACCGGTTCATCTGGCGGACAGCCGGGCGCGGCGGGGCGAGGCGGGGAGGCCGGGGCGGAGGGGGTTACGGGCCGGCGGGGGCAGCCATCGTCGGGAGGCGGTGGATGTTCCGCGCGGTGTTCGTCACCCCGGACAGGAAGCCCTGTGCGCGGGGGGAGGCGGTCCTGGTCAGCCAGGCGGGGTCGATGTCGCAGACCGTCACGCGGACGTCCGTACCGGTCAGGGCGAGCGGGAGGGTGTGGACGACCGTGGACGGGAAGCTGAGGACGGTGCGGCCGATGGGGCCGCGGCGGGCGATCAGTTCCAGGGGGAGTTCGGGGCGGACGATCTCCAGGCCCGTCTCGACCGCCAGCCGGTGGAGTTTCAAGGTGTTCTCGCGGCGGTGGGCGAAGTAGCGACGGGCGCCGTGCGTCCTCACCAGGGCGCGGACGGCGTCCACGTAGGCGTCGCCGTCCACCACGCCGGTCTCCACCAGCGAGGTGCCCACCAGATCGGCACCCTGGGTGATGCGGGGCGGGCCGAAGCGGTCCCGGGTCCAGGCGAAGGTGTGGGCGCGGACGGTGACTCCGGGCGGGGTGTCCTCCAGGGGCATGGAGGTGAAGACCTCCACCGCGCGGTTCCCGCCGGGGGTGAGCCGCCGCCGCGCGGCGGCGGACACGGGGGCGAGGATGAGGTCGCGCGGGCCCGGGCGGCCGCCCTTGCGGTGCCAGCGCACCAGGCGTTCGCCGCGGGCCAGCTGGCCGACGAACTCCATGGTCGCGGTGCCGTCGTCGACCACCACGATCTCCCGGGCACGGGTGATCGTCAGCAGCAGTTGGACGTAGCGGGAGAAGGGGTCGCCCAGGACGACGCGGCCGGCCCGGCGCAGCGGCCCGGCCAGTCCGCCGACCGTCCGCAGCGGGGCGCCCGCTCCCCCGCGGGCCTCCTCCCAGCGGATCTCGTGGCCCTCCTCGCGGGCCAGCTCCGCCATCCGGCGCAGCTGGCCGCGGGTCATCGGGTCGACAGGGGACAGCACCACGAAGGTGAGCCCCACGCCGGGCGTGTGCGCGTGCGCCCACTCCAGCACGTTGAGCAGCTGTACCGGGCTCTCGACGAAGGCGAGGGTGTGGGGGCCGGGCAGGCCGGCGCGGGGGCTCATCGACGTACGACCGTTCCCGTCGTCGTAAGGATGGGATGGAGGGTGGGGTGGAGGGTGGGTGGAGGGTGGGGTGAGGGGTGGGGGTCAGACGGTCAGCGGTTCGCCGGCGGCCGTGGCGATCTCCGCCTCGGCGACCGCGCCCGCGACGCGGCGCAGCTTCTTCATCGGGCCCAGCTCGGACTCGTAGACCTTCTTCACGCCGTCGCCGAGGGACGCCTCGATGGTGCGGATGTCGCGGACGAGGCGGGTCAGGCCCTGCGGCTCGACGGAGGCGGCCTGGTCGGAGCCCCACATGGCGCGGTCGAGGGTGATGTGGCGCTCGACGAAGGCGGCGCCGAGGGCGACGGCGGCGAGGGTGGTCTGCAGACCGGTCTCGTGGCCGGAGTAGCCGATCGGGACGTTCGGGTACTCCTGCTGGAGGGTGTGGATGACCCGCAGGTTGAGCTCCTCGGCCTTCGCCGGGTAGGTGGAGGTGGCGTGGCAGAGCAGGATGTTGTCCGAGCCCAGGACCTCGACCGCGTGGCGGATCTGCTTCGGGGTGGACATGCCGGTGGAGAGGATGATCGTGCGGCCGGTGGACCGCAGGGCGCGCAGCAGCTCGTCGTCGGTGAGGGAGGCCGAGGCGACCTTGTGGGCGGGGACGTCGAACTTTTCCAGGAAGGCGACGGCCTCGGTGTCCCACGGGGAGGCGAACCAGTCGATGTTCTTGGACGTGCAGTAGTCGTCGATCTGGCGGTACTCGTCCTCGCCGAACTCCACGCGGTGGCGGTAGTCGATGTACGTCATCCGGCCCCAGGGGGTGTCCCGCTCGATGTCCCACTGGTCGCGCGGGGTGCAGATCTCCGGCGTGCGCTTCTGGAACTTGACGGCGTCGCAGCCGGCCTCGGCGGCGGCGTCGATCAGCTTGAACGCGTTCTCGATGTCACCGTTGTGGTTGATGCCGATCTCGCCGGTGACGTAGACGGGGCGGCCGGGGCCTGCCTCGCGGGAACCGAGCGTGCGGATGCGGGAGTTGGTGCTCATGTCCGGGGTTTCCTTAGGTGGGGAGGGAATCGAGAGAGGGACCGAGGATCCAGCCGGCGATCTCTCGGATCGCGCCGTCACCGCCGGGGAGGGTGGTGACCGCGCGTGCGGCGCCGCGTACGACGTCGTGGGCGCTCGCGACCGCCACGGGCCAGCCGACGAGGGCGAAGCACGGGAGGTCGTTGACGTCGTTGCCGACGTAGAGCACGCGCTCCGGCGCGATGCCCTGTTCCTCGCACCACTGCTTGAGGGCGAGGTCCTTGCGGTCGATGCCGTGCAGCACGGGGAGCTTGAGCTTGCGTGCGCGGGCGGCGACGACCGGGTTCTGTTCCGTGGACAGGATCAGCAGCTTCAGGCCGCTGCGGCGCAGGGCCGCGATGCCGAGTCCGTCACCGCGGTGCACGGCGACGAACTCCTGTCCCTCGGAGTCGATCAGCACCCGGTCGTCGGTCTGGGTGCCGTCGAAGTCGAGGACGACCGCGTCGATGTCGGCCGCGGTCGGGAGGGCGCCGATGGGGGTCCCCCCGGTCGAGCGAAGCCGAGAGTGGGGGAGGTCGGCGTCGAAGAGCGGTGCGAGGGCGCGGGCCCGGGCGAGTTCGTGCGGGTCGTCGATCTCCAGGACGCGGGCCGGGTCGGTGCGCACGGGTTCGGTGCGGCCGAAGAAGCGGTGCTGGTGCTCGCGGAACCCGGCCGCGTCCATGGCGTAGGCGGCGCCGGTCTCCAGGAGGTCCTGGGGCCGGTCCTGGCGGCGGGGGCGGAAGGACTTGTCGTGGTTGACGCCGTAGCCGCCCTCGGTGCTTCCCTCACCGGCGTCGCGCCAGAGGAAGCCGTGGAACGGGGCGACGGTCACCGCCGTGTCGGCGCCGCCGTCGGCGACCGCGGCGGCCACACCGTCGATGTCCTCGCGGAGCAGGAAGGGGCTGGTGCACTGCACGAGCAGGACCACGTCCACCGGGGCGCCGTGCAGGGCCTCGTGGGACTCCATGGCGTGCAGGACGGCCGCCTCGGAGGTGGCGGTGTCTCCGGCGATGGCGGCGGGCCGCAGCACGACCTCGGCGCCGGCCTGTCGCGCGGCGGCGGCGATGGCCTGGTCGTCGGTGGAGACGACGACGTCCGTGACCGTCCGCGCGGCCAGGCACTCGCGCACGGCTCGCGCCACCAGGGGGACGCCTCCGACGGGGGCGAGGTTCTTCGCGGGCACGCCCTTGGAGCCGCCGCGCGCGGGGATGACGGCGAGTACCCGGCGTACCGCCGGCGGGTTGGACATGGGATCAGCTCCTCGAGCGGGGTTCGGGGTGGCGGCCCGGGTGGTCACAGCTCGCCCATCCGGCGGATCACGGGGGCCACGCGCTGCACGCCGTGCCGGTAGGCGCCGCGTGCGGCGCGGCGCACGATCTGCCGGACCGGTCCTGGCTCCCTGTCGGCGGCGGGCGCGCCGGGCAGCGGTGTGCCGTCCGGGCCGAGGTGGTGGCGGGCGAGGATGCCGGGCAGATAGCCGGGCGCGGTGGCGGGTGTGTAGTACGGGGTCAGCGGCGGGAGTCCGCCGGGGCGGCCGAGCAGGGCGGCGATGCGTTCCCGGGCGGCGTCGAAGGCCGTCTCGTACGTGCCGCCGCCGGTGGCGACGCCTTGCCGGGCCACCCATTGCGCGTCCGGCCGCGGGCGGTGGCCGGCGTCGAGCCGGTCCCAGGAGGCGAGGCAGCCGGAGCCGACGAAGTGGTGGTTGCCGAGCGCCTCCCGGATGCCGAGGTCGGTGAGGACCACGGTGGGGATGCGGCGGTGCAGTGATTCCAGGGCGGCCGTGGAACTGACGGTGACCAGGAGGTCGGTACGGTCGAGGACGTCACCCATGTGCCCGTAGACCAGGCGGAAGTTGGCGGGCGGGTCGAGTCGCTGGGCCAGCTTCTGGTAGGGCAGTTCCTCGAGGTGCGTGGTGTGTTCGCCGGGCTTGGAGCGCAGCTTCAGCAGCACCTCGCGTTCCGGGTGCCTGCGGGCGTGCTCCACCAGCCGGTTCAGCAGGTACGTACGGTCCCTGCGGCTGTCCGGGACGGACGGCTGGGCGGCGAACACCACCGTGTAGGGGTCGTGTTCGCCGGTGTAGGGGGCACCGCCCAGGAAGGGCAGCGCGACCTCGGTCACCGCGTCGGCGTCGGCGCCCACTCCTTCGTACACGGCGCGGAAACGGTCCGCGTCCTGGCGGGAGTTGGCCAGCACCAGGTCCGCGCCGTGGCGGAGCAGCAGGCCGTCGGCGAGCTTCTCGTAGACGACACCGACGTATCCGGTGACGACGACGGGCCGGTCGGCCCGGTCCTCCCAGGCCCGGTTCAGCCCGTGCAGCATCGCCTGCACACCACCGCCGACCAGGGCGAGCACGAGGATGTCGCAGGACTCCTCACGCATCGCGCGCAGGAACTCGACCGCGGTGACCTCCCGGAGGGAGTCCGCGCGGACGCCGACCTCGCCGAGCTGACGGGCGGTGGGCGTGGCGCGGCCCCGCAGAAGATATCCGTCCAGACGGATGTCCCGCGGAGCGATGCGGTTCGCGGTGAGCGCGCCCCATTTCCACCGGGTGTCGGAATCCGCGAGGACCGCCACTCTCAGGGGCTTCATTGCACTTGCTGGCACACCCCAGACGCTAGGAAGCAAATTCTAGGTACGGCCCAACCGCGAATCAACGAAAAGTTAACAACACCCCACCGAGAGCCGAACCGGCCCGCGAAATCACGGCACGTAGACGCGATACACCGTACCGACACATGGAGTTCACGCCCTGTACGGCCAACGGAAAGTTGCCGATCCGGACGGGCTCCTAACGTTTTCCGGGTGCCGAAGCTTTCCGTGATCGTCCCCTTCCACAACGTCCGGCCGCACGCGCCGGACACCCTCAGAAGTCTTCGCCTGAATGCCCGGCCGGACTTCGAGTTCCTTTTGGTCGACGACCATTCCCAGGACGGGACCCAGCACATTCTCGAGCGCGCGGCCGGGGAACTCTCGGCCGTCGCCCAGGTCCGCCACCTCCGCCACGACGGCAATCGCGGGGTGTCCGCCGCGCGCAACACCGGACTGGACGCGGCACGCGGCGAGTACCTGGTCTTCCTGGACGGCGGCGACTGGCTGGCCCCGGGCCATCTGTCCCGGCTGGTGGCGGTCGCCGAGGAGCTGGGGTGCGACTTCGTCCGCACCGACCAGATCCAGGTCACCGACCGCGCCCGGACCGTGCGCCGGGTGCCGGTCGGTCTCCGGGGCGAGGTACTGAACCCGCGGGAGGCGATCCTGCCGGCGGACCGGACGACCTCGGTGGACTATGTGTCCGTCTGGGCCGGTGTCTACCACCGGCGGCTGCTGGAACGGGGACTGCTGCACTTCGACGCGAGCCTGCGCACGGCCGAGGACCGGCCGTGGACCTGGAGGCTGCACCGTGAGGCGGAGTCGTTCGCCGTGACCGATCTGCTGGGCGTGTTCTACCGGCGCGGGGTCGCCTCCTCCCTCACCCGGATCGGCGATGCCCGCCAGCTCGACTTCCTGCGCGCCTTCGACCGGATCGTCGAGGAGACGTCGGCCGACCGGGACGCCGCCCTGCTGCTGCCCAAGGCGGTGCGGACGTACTGCGCGATCATCGCCCACCATCTGGCCGAGTGGGACAAGTTCGAACCGGCCGTGGCCCGGAAGCTGCGGACGATGAGCGCGGCGGCGCTCCGGCGGATGCCGCAGGACGTGCTCGACGACGTACTGGACACCATGGACCTGAACCGTTCCGCCCGGCTGCGGCGGCTGCGGCGCCGGGCCGGTGCGGGAAGGGATGCCGCGTGATGACCCGTACCACTCAGATCTTCTGCGCTTCGACGCCGCACGCGGTCGCCGTGCTGGCGGCGGCGATCGGGGCCGACTGCTTCGCGGCCGCCGAGCGGCGGGTGCTGCTGGTCTGCAACGCCGCCGCGGTGCCGGAGGCCGCCCCGGCACCGGACGGGATACCGGGCTTCGCCTCGCTGCGCGCCCCCTTCGACGAGGTGCTGTCCTGGAACGAGGCGGTCCGGCCCTTCCACCCGGCGGCCTGGACGCCGCGTACCGAGGACGTCCCGCTCCTGGAGCGTCATCTGCGGCTGCTGTGGGGGCTCGGCGAGGACCGGGTGGAACTGGTGCTGGAGTCCCCGGACACGGGGTGGGCGCTCGCGGTGGCCCAGGTGTTCACCGGTGCCCCCCTGCACGTCCACGCGGGCGGTCCTGCGGGCTACGGGCCCACCCGGGGCAAGCTCGACCCGCTGATCGGCACCCGGGTACGGCAGGTGCTGCACCTGGACCTGGTGCCGGGCGTGGCACCGCTGCTGCTGACCGAGTTCGGTGTGCCGGCGCGGGTGGTGCCGACGGATGCCTTCCTGAAGGTGGTCCGGGAACTGTCCGCGGCGGCGGGCGCGTTGCCGGAGCTGCCGGACAACGCGGCGCTGCTGGTGGGGCAGAGCCTGGCCGCGCTCGGCGTCCACGGCGCGGGCGAGGAGGACGCGCTGCAGGTGCGGATGCTGCGGGAGGCGGCCGAACGCGGCCACCGCGCCGCCGTGTTCGCGCCGCACCCCGCCTCCGAGGTCCGGCACGGCGGCGCGCTGCGGACCGAGGCGGAGCGGCTCGGTGTGGACCTCACCGTCCTGGACTCCCCCGTGCCCGCCGAGGTGCTGTTCGAGACGTCCCGCCCGGCGCTGGTCGTCGGCTGCTCCTCGACGGCGCTGTTCACGGCGTCCGCGCTGTACGGCCTGCCGGTCGCCCGCGTCGGCACCGAGCGCCTCCTGGAGCGGCTGACGCCCTACCAGAACGGCCACCGGGTCCCGGCCGTCCTGGCCGAGGCGCTGCTGCCGGGCCCGGAGGGCGGGGACGGCGGCCAGGCCCCGCTTCCGGCGGACGAGCTGAACGGCCTCGTGACCGCGCTCGGATTCACCATGCAGCCGCAGGTCCACCCGTCCCTGCGCCCGGCCGCCGAGCATTACCTCGCCCGGCACTTCGGGCCGGGCGGGCACGACGGGCACCGCGGGCAGCACTGGTTCCGGCGCAAGCGGCTCACGTCGCTGGGGCTGCCCGGCGGCATTCCGGACCGGCTGGCGTTCCTGCCCCGCAACGCCACCGCGCGCCGGGTGGTGCGGCGGGCGCGGGCGCTGAGGAAGGCCGTGCGGGGCTAGCGATGCGATGCGATGCGGGCAGGTCAGGGTACCGGCACCCGGGGAGCCCTGCATTCCGGCACCCGGACACGTCGGCGACTGCTGGAGGGGGACTGTTCACCCCTCGTCCATCCGGTCGCCACCGGCGGACCGTTGAACTGGGGCACATTCGGCCTCCGAACTCAGGACGGTGGAACGGATGACGAACCCCCTGGCGGGACTGCTCAAGGCACGGCAGAAAGAGGCCGCCAGGCCCGCACTGTACGCCCGGGGCATGCGCCTGTGCGGTGAGTATCTGGCGGCCCGGGGCGACCGGTCCGCTCCCCATGACGCCCCCCTCACCCGCGCGGTAGGTGTGCTCGCCGCCTCCCTCGGCACCCCGTCGGCCGACCCCTTCGACGCCCTGCTCCAGGTCGGCGAGCGCGCGCTGGAAGCCGGCGGGGAGGACGGGCTGAGCCTGGCGCTCGGTGTCGCCGAGACCTCGACCGAGCTCCGGGAGCGGTCCAAGAAGGCCTGGCGGCTGCGCGGCCTGGCGCTGGACGGGCTGGGGCGCGACGAGGAGGCACTGGAGTGCTACGGCCGCTGCCTCGCCCTGTACCAGGACGGTGACACGGCGGAGGCGGTCGCCCGCCGGATCGGCACCTTGCGGCGTCGGCGGGAGTGTCTGGAGGAGGCCGCCACGCTCCTTCCCGGGTCAGGTGAGGTGCTGCGCGAGGCGGCCGGCCGGTCCACGGGCGGCGCGGACGGGGTGTTCGCCGCCCAGGTCCGGGCACGGGTCGCCGAGCGCGGTATGGGCGATCCCGCCGTTCGGCGCCTGCTGGAGCTCTACGGCACCTACCGGCGGCTCCTCGAACGGTCCGCGCTGCCCGATCCGCTGCTGGGCGGGAGCACCCCGATCGGTGTCGGCGGCCTGCGGGCGCTGCTCGCCGGACGGACGGTGTGCGTGGTCTCCAACGCCGCGGAAGTCGCCGGCAGCACGCTGGGCGCGGAGATCGACGGCTACGACCTGGTGGTGCGCTGCGACGCGTTCCGTATCCGCGCGGAGGGCACCGGTGAGCGCACCGGACTGCACGCCGTCTCGCTGCGCGGCGACGCGCCGTGGGAAGGGCCCTCGTGGTCGCGGCGGGCCGGGATCCGGCTGGTGTTCGGCGACCCGGCCGGGACCTGGCGCCGCGCGGTACGGGAGCGGCTCGTCGCCGGGGCGCAGGACCAGGTCGGTGACGTCTCGCTGCGGCGGCCCCTGAACGATCCGGCGCTGCTGGGCGAGGACCACTGGGGCGCGGGGACCGGCACCGCCTTCACCGTGCTGCGGCTGCTGGACTTCCTGGATGTCAGCCCCCGCCTGGACCTCATCGGCTTCGACAAGCCCGGCCGGCTGCGGCCCGCGGAGGCCGAATGGGTCATGGACCGCGCGACGCACGTCGACGCCGGCACGATGAGGATTGCCCTGCGATGACCCGCTCCTCCGCCTCCGCCTCCGCCCGGGCCTCCGGGGCCGCCGGCGCCGATGACCGGAGCACCGTCACCGGCCGGCGCCGGATCGCCTTCGCCGTCCACACCGACGCCGGGTGCCTGCCCTCCCTGGCCACCCTGCTGCGCAGTCTGGCGCTCACCAACCCGGGCGTGTGCGAGGACTTCGTGGTGCTGCACCCGGGGCTGCCGGACGCGTCGTTCGACGCCCTGCGCGGGCTGCACCCGCGTCTGGTCACGCGCCGCGCGGACAGCCGCCGGGACGTGTTCCGGCTGGAGGGTTACGACACCGTCGTCGCCCTCTCCCCCACCATGGTCGTGCTGGGGGACATCGGTGAGCTGCTGCGGATGCGGCACGGGGTGGGCGCCGTACCGCAGGTGCTCGTGGACCGAGGGGGCGATGAGCGGCGTACGGTCCTGCCGGACGGGCTGCTGGTGGTGCGGCGCGCCGATGTGGACGACGCCGTGGTGGACCGGCTCGGCGATGGCGACGGCGACAGCGACAGCGACAGCGACAGCGACTGGGGGTCGGTGCTCGAGGGGGTCCTGACGCCGCTCGACGCGCGGTACGACTTCCTCACCCGCCGGCTGTACGACGACACGCCGGTGCCCGCCCAGGTCGCCGTGCTGCGCTTCCCCGGCCCGTCCGACGAGCCCGGGTACGCTCCGGCCGCCGCGGCGCGGCGCCGCTTCGAGATGGGGGACGAGGAGTTCCGCGCCGCGTACTGCGCCCTGCCCGGCGAGAAGCACGCCGACCTGCTGGCACACCTGGCGCCGCCGCTGCTGCGGGCGCGTCCCTCGCTCGGTCTCGCCCGTACGGTCGCCGACGTGTACCGCAGACAGGGCCGTTACGACGAGGCCGTGGACGTGCTCGCCCCGGTGGTCGGCGACCGGCTGGACGCGCCGCGCTGCCAGGAGACGCTGGGCGTCTGTCTGATGGCGCTGTCGCGCTACGAGGAGGCGGAGGCACGGCTGCTGCTGGCCGCGGCGTCACCCGACACGGCGCCGCGCGCCTTCGCCCAGCTCGCGCGGCTGGCCTGGCTGTGCGGCCGGGACACGGACGCGCACGCCTACGCCCGTGCGGGGCTGGAGGCCGATCCGACCGACGCCGGATGCCACAGCTGGTACGTCCGCACGCGTACGCAGGACCGGCCGGAGCCGGAGTCGGGGCCGGAGTCGGCATCGGAGCCGGAGTCGGGGCCGGCATCGGGTCCGGCATCGGGTCCGGCATTGGGGCCGGCATTGGGGCCGGCACCGGTCGCGGCCGGGGAGCAGCTGGCGCATGTGGCGCTGTTCGCCGAGGGGCAGGAGAACGCGGGCGACAAGGTGCTGCCGGAGGCCGTGCGGATGTGCTTCGGCACCGACACCGGACCGCGTGCCTGGTACCAGCAGCCGGTGCACCGGCTGGTCGACGAGGCGGCGCTGGAGGAACTCAACGCGCGGCGCGGGGTGGTCGTCGGCGGCGGCGGACTGTTCCTCCCCGACACCTCCCCCAACGGCAACAGCCACTGGCAGTGGAACATCCCGGACGCCCTGCTGTCCCGGCTGACCGCCCCGCTGGCGGTGTTCGCGGTCGGCTACAACGTGTTCGACGGGCAGCTCTACCGCCGGAACCGGTTCGCCGGGAGCCTGCGGGTCCTCGTCGAGCGCTCGGCCTTCTTCGGGCTGCGCAACCACGGCTCCATCGAACGCGTCCGCGAACTGCTCCCCGCCGGACTGCGCGACCGGGTGCGCTACCAGCCCTGCCCCACCACGGTGGCCCGGTACCTCCAGCCCGGCCTGTCCGACCCGGTGGTGCGGGACGACACCGTCCTGGTCAACTGCGCGTACGACCGCGCCGGTCTTCGCTTCGGCCACGACTACGGAGATTTCCTGGCCCAGATGGCCGCCGCGCTGCGCGGCCTGCGGGACCGGGCCGGCGTACGGTACGCGGCGCACATGCCCGCCGACGAGAAGTTCGTGCACGACCTGCGCCGGGAGCACGGGATCTCCCTGCCCGTCGACCAGTGGTACGACATGACCAACGACGGGATCCGTGACCTGTTCCGCCGGTCACGGCTGGTGATCGGGATGCGCGGGCACGCGGGGATGATCCCCTTCGGCTGTGGCACCCCGATCCTCAGCCTGGTCTCCCATCCGAAGCTCGCCTACTTCCTGTCCGACATCGGCCGCGAGGAGTGGGGACTCTCGGTGCACGACCGGCACCTCGGTCCCCGGCTCCTGGAGCGGGCGACGGCGGTCCTCGACGACCATCCGGCCGCCGTGGCGGAGGTGCACGACGCGCAGAAGTTCCTGTGGGAGACCACCCGGTCGAACCTCGACGAACTCCGGGAGGTTTTCGGACCGAACTGAGCCGTCGAGATCATCCGCCGCCGTTTTCGAACCACCTGAGGTGAGGCCCACGTGCCGAAACTGTCCGTTGTCGTCCCCATGCACAATGTGGAACCGTTCGCCGAGAGCACGCTGCGCAGTCTGGCCGTCAACGCCGGCCCCGGCATGGAGTTCCTGCTCGTCGACGACTGTTCCACGGATGCCACACCCTGGGTGATCGACCGCTGGGCGGAGAAGCTCCCGGGCGCGCGGGTGCTCCGGCACGAGCGGAACATGGGCATCGCCCAGGCCCGCAACACCGGTATCGACGCGGCCGAGGGCGAGTTCCTCACGTTCCTCGACGGCGACGACTGGTACGGGCCGGGGCATCTCGCCGGGATGGTGACCGCCATGGAGGAACTGGGCTGCGACTTCGCCCGGACGGATCATGTCCAGGCCACCGGCACCGAGCGGGTGATCAAACGGCCCCCGGCCGCGGTGCGGGGAGCGGTGATGGATCCGCGCGACGGGATCATGCCGGCCGACACCGAGACGATGGTCGACTACCCCTTCGTCTGGGCGGGCATCTACCGCCGGCACCTCTTCGCCGACGGCGGTATGCGGTTCGTGACCGAACTCCGCACGGCCGAGGACCGGTTGTGGATCTGGCGGCTGCATCTGAAGGCCCGGACGTACGCCTCGCTCGGCCTGCACGGGGTGTTCTACCGGCGTGGCGTCGCGACCTCCCTGACCCAGGTCAAGGACTCCCGCCAGCTGGACTTCATCCCGGCGTACGACACGCTGCTGCGGGATGTGCGGGCCGACCCGGAGTGCGACCGGTTCCTCCTCAAGGCCGTACGCACCTACTGCGCCATGATCGCCTTCCACATCGGCAAGGCGGACGAGTACGAGCCCTCGGCGGCCCAGCGGTTGCGGCGGGAGGCGCGGGAGGCGCTGCACCGCATGCCCCAGCACGCGCTGGAGGAGACCCTCGCCACCATCGACAGCACCCGGAGCAGGCTGCTCGGCCGCCTGCGCGACGGGCGGAAGGCTGCCTGACCCATGCATCGCACCACCCAGATCTTCCAGGTCTCCACCCTCTACGGAGCCGCCACCCTGGCCGCGGCGCTGGACGCGGGTCTGTTCGGACCGCGCGGCAGCGCCCGTCGCGTCCTGCTGGTCTGCAACAACGCCGCCGTACCGGAGACCGCCCTGCGCCTGGACGAGATGCACGGCTACGGGCCGATCGCCGGCCGGTTCGACGCGGTGGTGAGCTGGAACGAGGCGATCAGTCCGTACCACCCGAGCGCCTGGGGTCCGCGCGGCAACGACCTGGTGCTGTGGCAGCGGGCGTTCCGTCTGCTGTGGGGCATCGACGAAGGGGACATGGTCGAACTCGCGGTCGAGTCGATCCAGGCCAACCCGGCCCGCGCGCTCGCGGCGATCTTCACGGAGGCCGCCGTCGACGTCTACGCGGACGGTCTGATGAGCTACGGCCCGACCCGGGAGAAGCTCCCGCTGACCATCGCCCGCCGCATCCGGCGGCTGCTGCATCTCGACCTCGTCCGCGGTCTGCGGCCGATGCTGCTGTCCGAGTACGGAGTGGAACCGGTGGTCGTCCCCGACGCGGCGTTCCGCGGGGTGCTGGACGAGATCTCCCGCGACGCGGCGGACGACCCGCGGCTCGCACCCGCGCTCGACGAGGCGCCGACCGCCGTGCTGCTCGGCCAGTACCTCGCGGCGATCAACATCCTGAGCGCGCGGGAGGAGGAGGAGCTCCACGTCCGCATGCTCACCGGGGCCGTGCGCGCGGGGCACCGGTCCCTCGTCTTCAAGCCGCACCCGACCGCCCCTGCGGGCTACTCGGCGGCGCTCGGCAAGGCGGCGGCGGACGCGGGCGTACGGCTCACCGTGCTGGACGCGCCGCTGCTGGCCGAGACGCTGTACCGGCACTGCCGTCCCGAACTCGTCGTCGGCTGTTTCTCCACGGCGATGGTGACCGCGTCCGCCTACTACGACGTGCCCGTCGCCCGGGTGGGGACAGGGCTGGTGATGGGACGCCTCAAGCCCTACCCGAACAGCAACCGGGTGCCGCTGGCCGTGATCGACCACCTGGTCCCGGACCTGGAACTCGGGGAGTCCCCGGCGGTGCTGGGCCCGGCCCCGGACACCCTGTCCCCCCTGGTCCGGGCGATCGGCTTCTGCATGCAGCCCAAGACCTACGCCGGCCTGCGGGACACGACGGCCGACTGGCTGCACACCCACCTGCCCGCCACCCCCGGCTACTACTTCCCCGAACTCCGCCTGGCCGAGCTGGCGTTGCCGGGCAGCACGCCACGCACCCGCGCACGGATCCAGGCAGGCCGCGCCAAACGCGTCGTCCGCAGAGCGGTCCGCCGAAACCGCTGACCGCGGTCCCCGAGCCGCCCCGCCACGGCCACCCGAACCCGCCCAGCCGATGCACACCCCGCGGACCACCCGAGAACCCGCCCAGCCGCGGGCAGTCGTGCCGCTGGGGCGGCACGGGTGGGCGCGGGCGGCACCCCGCAGGCGCCGGGCCGCGCAACCCACCCCCGCCCAGCCGCAGCGCACCCCCGCGGACCAACCGAACCCGCCCAGCCGCGGGCAGTCGTGCCGCTGGGGCGGCACGGGTGGGCGCGGGCGGCACCCCGCAGGCGCCGGGCCGCGCAACCAACCCCCGCCCAGCCGCAGCGCACCCCCGCGGACCAACCGAGACGCACCGGTCACGGCACTGCCACCCACCGGTCAACTCTCGTACACGACCCCGCCCCACAGTGACCCGGTGCCCAACAACACCGCCGTGCGCCTGCCACAGCAGCAGCAGGGAAGCACCGCCGCCCCCGAACAGAAGCCCCGCCCCCCACGGGAACACCGCTTCGACATCGACCTGCTGCGCCTGATCTGCTCCGCGACCATCATGTTGGGCCATGTGGGCGCCCAGTTCATCCACTCCACGGACAACGACCCCACGAACGGCCCGGGCACCTACTGGGCGGGTCATGTCGCGGAGGCGATCAACCCCTTTGCCGTCCCCATGTACTTCGCCATAGCCGGCTGGGCCGTACTCGTCGGAGCGCCCCCGCGCGACAGCGCACGCATGTGGCAGCGGATCGTCCGCAACACCGTCCCGCTCTTCGCGTGGACGGCGGTCTACCTCGTCTGGGCCTGGCTCCGCGACCGCAACGACAAGCCCATGACGGAGCTGGCGACGGACTCCCTCGTCGGCTCCGTCCAGCCCGCCTACCACCTGTGGTTCATGTACAACTACATCCCCATCATCGCGCTGCTCGCCTTCGCGATGCTGATCACCGCGGGGAAACGGCCCTGGACCCTCGGCGCGGCACTGCTCGGTATCGCGGTCCTGCCGAGCGTACTGACCACGGTCGCCGAGGTGACGGGCGCCGAGATGCCCACGGTTGCCTGGGGATTCGGCACCTACTCACTGGTGTACGCGGTCGGCGGCGCCCTCCTGTTCGCCCTGCCGGCCGGCGCCCTGCGGTGGCGGTGGCCGCTGTACCTGGTGCTGCCGCTGACCATGGCCGGGGCGCTCTGGTACAACACGCAGATCCACTACGTGATGCCCAACGCCCACCTGTTCGTCGCCGCGATGAGCATCTGCGTCCTGCTTCTGATCAGCAGGGTCAGGGTCCCCGAGAGGCTGCGGCCCGTGCTGCGGAAGCTGGCCGGCGCGGCGCTCGGCGCGTACATGGTGCATGTGCTGTTCGTGGAGGAGATCGTCGCTCCCCTGGTGTCGCCGGACCTGAGCAGGCCGGTCGCGGGGCTGCTCCTGACCGGTCTGGTGGTCACGGTGATGGTGCTGTCGTTCGCCGCCAGCCTGCTGTGGGGCAGGCTGAACCTGCGGCGTCTGCTCGGCTGACCGGCGCCCCGGCGCTCCGGCGCCACGCGGAGTTCGCCGACTGTTCGTGTGCCGCTCGGCTCCGTGCCCCTCCCCCGCCGGCGGCGCGTGCCTAGCCTGTCCACCACCGTGAGCCACACCACCCCCACCGCGCTTCCGACGGATTGAGGTCTCCGGATCCATGAACACGCGTCCCCTGCTCACCAGTTCGGCATCCCGGCGGCTGTTACGGCCGGTCGCCGATCTCATCGACCGGCGGATCGACCGGCGGCTGCGTGCGGCGGTGGCCGCGGACGCGGCGGGCAGAGAGCGGCTCCGTGAGACCGCCGAGACGGTGGAGCGTCAGCAGCTCACCCTGGAACTGCTGCTCGGCTCCTCCGGCCGGGGTCTCTCCCGGATCGTGAACCCCGGACCGCTGAACCGGCTGCGGTCCGAGGTGGCGGAGCTGGCCGGGGACCGGGGCGCGGCCGAACGCAATATCGCCACCGCGTACCGGCTGCTGGTCGGGCTGGAGTCGCTCGGGGTCGGCCGGATCGCCGGGGGCACCATGAACATCTGCGGCAAGCTCGGCACGATCCCCCTGCTGGACCCGCCGAACGACGAGATCCTGGAGATCGGCACGCTCTACGGCATGTTCTCCGCGGGGCTGATCCGGATGATGGAGCGCGACGGCCGGAGCCCGAGCGTGACGATCGTCGACCCGTTCGCCGGCGTGCAGCTCCAGCCCGGCACCCCGCGCCGCTCCGACCCCTCCGGCACGCCGGTCGACGAGCACGCCGTACGGGCCAATCTCGCCCTGGCCGGTCCGGCGGGCGTCGCCGCCCGGATCCAGCGGGGCTTCTCCGAGGACCCCGCCACCCGGGCGGCCGTCTCGGACCGCCGCTACGGCGTGATCGTCGTCGACGGCGACCATTCGGCCGAGGGGGTCGCCAAGGACCTGGAATGGGCGGAGGAGATCGCCGCCCCGGGCGGGATCGTCGTCCTGGACGACTTCGGCGACCCCAAGTGGCCCGGAATCAAGGAGGCGCTGGACAAGCACCTCACCGGCGACACCCGGTTCACCTACCTCGGCAAGGCGGCACTGTCGGCATTCCTGCGGACTTCCTGAACCGCCCGCAGGACGGCGTCCGCTACGGACCCGCCAGCGACAGCTTCGCCGCGAAGCCCAGGAACAGCGCGCCCGCCGCCGAGGTGGCACCGGCGGCCAGCCGGCGCCTGCGGCGGAACAGGGCGGCCAGGCGGGTGCCGCCGAAGATCAGCAGCGACAGATACAGGAAGCTGGCCGTCTGGAGCAGGACCCCGAGGACGAGGAAGGAGAGCACGGGATAGGCGTAACCGGGGTCGACGAACTGCACGAAGAAGGAGATCAGGAACAGGATCGCCTTCGGGTTGAGCAGCGACACCACCAGCGCGCGGCGGTAGGGGCGCTCCTCCGCGGGCGCCATCGCGGGCACCTCGGCCTGCACCGGGCCGCCCGGCGTCCGCCACATGCGCCACGCCGACCGCAGCATGCCGTACGCCATCCACGCCAGGTATCCGGCGCCGGCGTACTTCACCACCAGGAACAGCAGGGGCGTGGTCGTGAGCACGGAGGCCGCGCCGAGCGCGGCCAGTGTCATCAGAACGGCGTCACCCGTGAACACACCCGCCACCGCCGCATAGCCGGTGCGGACACCTTTGCGGGCGGCGACGGACAGCACGTACAGCGAATTGGGCCCCGGCAGCAGAATGATGAGGGCCAGGCCCGCCAGATAGGTGGGAAGGTCGATGACGCCGAACATGAAAAGGAGTGTCGCACGGCGATGCGACACTCCTCCGCATGATCTCGGTCACCGGGAAAGGGGCACTCAGAACGCGTCGGTCGGCACGTAGGTGCCCCACACCTCGCGCAGCGCGTTGCACACCTCGCCCACCGTCGCGCGGGCCTTCAGGGCGTCCTTCATCGGGTACAGGACGT